>NZ_VSZV01000339.1:0-58185 GCF_008919455.1 Rhizobium sp. PEPV16 | reverse complement strand
GTGGTGATCGAGAGCATCTTTGCAATCCCGGGTTTCGGGCGGCTGGCACAGGAGGCGGTCAACGGCCGTGACGCGCCGTTGTTGATGGGCATCATCGTCACCAGCGCCGTCCTGGTCATCTCGGTCAATTTCCTCGTCGATCTCGTCTATGCCGCACTCGACCCGCGCATCGGCGCATCGGAGGGCGGCGCATGAGCTGGCTGCGGCGGCTGCTGCGCACGCCGGAAGGTGCTGCAGGATTTGCGATCCTTCTCGTCCTGCTTGTGGCCGGGCTGCTCGCTCCCGTTATTTCGCCGGGCGACCCGCTGAAAATTGCCGGCCGCGCCCTGCTGGCGCCGTTCGCCGATCCGGCTTTCCCGCTCGGCACCGACCGTCTCGGCCGCGACGTGTTGGCAGGCCTGCTCTATGGTGCCAGGACCTCGCTTGCCGTTAGCCTGGCGGCGGCGTTTGCGGCCATGGTGCTTGGGCTCTGCGTCGGCCTTGCGGCCGGTTTTGCCGGCGGGCTCGTCGACGAGGCGCTGATGCGGGTGGTCGACGCCTTCCAGATCGTGCCGGCTTTCCTGCTCGCTCTCGCTTTCGTCAGCACCATCGGCGTGTCGACGCCGGTTGTCGTCCTTGCCATCGCACTCGGCACCTGGGCCGATCCGGCGCGGTTGACGAGAGCGCAGGTGCTTGCGATCCGCGAGCAGGATTATGTCGCTTCGGCAAGGGTGATCGGCATGCATCCGGCCGAAATTGCTTTCCGGGAAATCCTGCCGAACGCGTTGCCGCCGGTGTTGGCGCTTTCGGCCACCATCGTCGCCGGTGCGATCCTCACCGAGGCAGCGCTTTCCTTCCTGGGTCTCGGCAACCCCAATATCGCCACCTGGGGTTCGATGATCGCAGAGGGCCGCAGCGTGTTGCGTTCGGCATCCTATCTCTCGGTCATACCGGGTGCGGCACTCGCCGTGACCGTGCTCGGCGTCCATCTCTTCAGCGAGGGTCTCGGCAAGGCGCTTGGTGACAATGGCGTGAGGGCGGCATGAGCGGGATTTTTTTGAGCCTGCGACAGCTTTCGGTCACCTATGGGGGCAGCAGCGGTGCAGCCGCGCTAGACCATATCGACCTTGATATCGTCGCCGGCGAAAGGCTGGCGATCATCGGCGAAAGCGGTTCCGGCAAGAGCACGCTTGCCCGCGCGCTTGCCGGTCTGCTGCCGGAGGGAACGAAGGTCGGCGGCGAGATACTCTGGCCCCGCCTTGGCCATCCGCCCCGCCCAGGCCGCGATTTCGGCTTCGTCTTCCAGGATCCGGGCTCCAGCCTCAATCCCGTTTTGACGATCGGCGAGCAGATCGCCGAGGGCGCCAGGCGCCATCTCGGCCTCAGCTGGAAACAGGCCTATGTCAGGGCCGAGGAATTGCTGGAGCGGGTACGGATACCGCAGCCTGATAAGGCGATGCGGGCCTTTCCGCATCAGCTCTCCGGCGGCCAGCGCCAGCGCGTGGCGATTGCGGCGGCCATTGCCGCGAGGCCGGCGCTGCTGATCGCCGACGAGGCGACCAGCGCGCTCGACGTCGTCGTCCAGGCCGAGATCGTCCGCCTGCTCGACGGGCTGGTGCGCGAGGATGGCATGACGCTGCTCTTCATCACCCACGACATCGCGCTTGCCTCCGGCTTCGTCGACCGCATCGCCGTCTTCCGCAATGCAAGGCTGGTCGAAGCAGGCCCCGTCCGTTCGGTGCTCTCTGCGCCGAAAAGCGACTATACCGCCGCCCTCATCGCCAGCCATCGCGACCTCGCGACGCCGCCGCTGATCGAAGAGGTGGCGTCATGAACGACGGGCTGCTTTCCATCGAAAACCTGTCGAAGGGGTTTTCCTCCTCCGGCCGTCGGGTTGCCGCCCTCGACAATGTCTCGCTGACCATCGCGGCCGGGGAAACGCTCGGCCTCGTCGGCGCCTCCGGTAGCGGGAAGTCGACGCTGTCGCGCATCCTGCTGCGGCTTGTTGCTGCCGATGCCGGCTCGATTCACTTCGAGGGCGCAGACTGGCTTGCGCTGAACGGCGCGCCTTTGCGCCGCCGGCGGGCGCGTATGCAGATGGTGTTTCAGGATCCGCTCGCCGCCTTCAATCCGTTGGCGAGCGTTGATGCAGTGCTCGACGATCCGCTTCGCATCCACGGCGTCGCAAAAGACCGGCGCCGCGGGGAGATCGTCGAGCTGCTGGAGCGTGTCGGCCTCACCGCCGATCACGCTGCCCGGCCGGTGCGTTCGCTCTCCGGCGGTCAGCGTCAGCGTGTGGCGATCGCGCGGGCGATTGCGACGCGGCCGTCGCTGCTGGTGCTCGATGAGGCGGTGTCGGCGCTCGATGTGACCGTGCGCGGCAGGATCCTGGAGCTTCTGGTCGATCTGCAGAAAGAACAGGGCATTGCCTGTCTGTTCATTTCGCACGATCTTGCCGTGGTCCGCGCCGTCTCCCACCGCATCGCCGTTATGGATGGCGGACGGATCGTCGAGACCGGACCGGCAGCGGCGGTCGTTGCCGCGCCGCAATCCGATGCCGCCCGCGCACTCGTTGCCGCCGTCCCCCGTCTCGTGACCGATCCTTGCTGAAGGAAGTGCCCATGTCCGATCTTGGTTGGAATCCCCTGCATGGCGTGCTCTCCTATCCCGCGGAGCGCTACGCCGTCCTTGCCGACAGGGTCGGCGGTATCTTGCGCAGCCGCAACGACATACTGCTGGTGCAGGCAGAAGCGGTGGTGGCGCTGGAGGCGGCGGCGGTCAGCCTTGTGCGCCCCGGCCTTTCAGCACTCAATATCATCACCAGCCCCTATGGCGGCTGGTTCGGGCAATGGCTGCGGCGAGGTGGCGCGACGGTCAAGGATGTTGTCGCCGAGCCGGGCCTGCCGATCGAGATCGAATCCGTTGCAAAAGCGCTCGACGCCGGTCCTCACATCGATGTGCTGGCGCTGGTTCATGCCGAATCCGCAAGCGGCATTCTCAACCCCCTGCCCGAAATACTGGCGCTTGCCCGGGCTCGCAACATCGTCACAGTTGTCGACGCAGTCGCCTCGGTCGGCGGCCATCAGCTCGACGTCGACGATCTCGGCATCGACATCGCGGTGATCGGCCCGCAGAAAGCGCTCGGCGGGCCGGCCGGCGTGTCCGCGCTCTCGGTCAGCCCTGGCGCCTGGGATCTGATCCTCAGAGACGGTGCACCGCGCGATTCGATCCTGTCGCTGGCCGATCTGAAGGCTTGGGTCGACGGTGGCCGGCATGGCCTGCCGGGAACGCCGGCGCCGCTGGAATTCTTCGCACTGGAGGCGGCGCTCGACCGGATCGAGGCCGAGGGCATGGAGAATATCGTCGCCCGCCATGTGCTGGCGGCATCGGCGACACGGGCGGGGCTTGCCGCACTCGGAGCCCCGGCCTGGGTGCCGGCAGCAAAGGCTTCGAACCTGGTGACGGCCGTACCGGTGCCGGAGGCGCTGGCGCCTGCCGCGCTGATCGCCACCGCCGGGCAGCTCGGGGTCGAGCTGAGCGAAGGCGTCGGAACCGCGCCGGCCCGTCTCCTGCGGCTGAACCATACTGGGCCGCGCGCTGCATTCCAGACGGTACTCTCGAATGTCGTGGCGTATGGCGCGGCCCTCAGGCAGGCCGGCCATCCCTCGGACATAGCCGCCGCTTCGGAGGCGATATCCGCAGCCTACCGATCCTGAGAGGATGCTCTCAGGAGCGGGAAAGCGGCATCGGCGAATCCGCTTTCAGGGCGCCCTTGCTTACGCCGTCTGCCGGGTGCGCCAGCTGTCGGCATAGGCCTCGCGCGCATCGCGAGCATAAGGAACCGGCGCGACCTTGACGCGGATCTCAAGCTGCTTGTGACGTTCGACGGTGGTCTTACGGGTCCCACCGTCCGGTTCGCCCCAGACGAGGGTCAGCACGTCGCCGACCTCCACATCGGGCTCGACCGTACCGAGTGAAAGCATGGTGCGTTCGTTGTGGCTGTAGCCTGAGAACATCGACAAGCCGATCGTCCGGCCGTTCTTCAGCACCTTGTCGTAGCTGGACGAAGCATAGTTCGACAGTGGCAGATCGATATACTTGTAGTTATCGGCGGAGGGGTCGAACAGCGATTGGAAGACTTTGGCGACATCGTCCTGGTTCCAGGCAAATGTCACCTTCCTGCGATGCGGCTTGTCGGCAATCTTTTCGAGCGCCGCGCGGCCGATGAAGTCGTGATCGAACTTGACGAACGGGCCATAGCCGAGTTCGTACGGGGTCAGGTAATAGTCCTCGATATTGTCGGAGACGAAGCTGCCGCCGATCGAGCCGGTCGCTTCATAGCTGTCGGCGCCCAGCCATTCGCGGAAGGATTTCATGCGCTCGTCGGTATACACCGCCGGCAGCGGCGACGGAATCCAGCCGGATTCCAGCGTGTTGGTCGCATAGGCGCGGGCACCGACCTGGCGCAGGCCGAATTCTTCGCCCGCTTCCAGGATGACGTTGCGGATCTCGTCACCTTCTTCATAGGGTCCGAAAATCTCGAGGCCGGGGGCGCCTGACATGCCGTGGCGCAGCGTGCGCACGCGGCGCCCGCCGATGTTCATCGTATCCATGTTGAAGAACTTGACGTCGGCGAGCGGTCCGCCGTTGACCTTTTCGAGGATCTTCCAGGCGTTCGGTCCCTGGATCTGGTAGCGGTACCGCCGGCGCACGACCGGTTTGCCGCCGGGGCGCGATGGTGACCGGTCGTCGCGGTCGAGCTTCACGTCGTAGCCGCCGGTCTGCCCGTGGAACTCTACCCAGTTGATCGTCGGTGCGCGGCCGACGATGAGATACTGGCTTTCGGCAAGATGGAAAAGAATGACATCGCCGATGACGTGGCCGCTATGGCTGACCGGCACGAACTGCTTGGCGCGATTGACCGGGAAATTGGCGAAGCTGTTGATGCCGAGATGCGAGATGAGCTTCAGCGCATCCGGCCCCTCGATCATCAGTTCGGCCATATGGTGCGACTGGTCGAAGAGCACGGCGGTTTCGCGCCAGGCGCGCTGCTCGTCGCGCCAGTTGCTGAATTCCGGCGGTACGACAGGATAGATATAGGCGCCGATCTGCGAATTGCGGAGCATGTCCACCGTGTCGCCGGCGGCATTCAGCTTCTGCTCGAGGCTCTGTTTCGTCATGATATTCCTCCCATTGAAAAGATGCTTGTCGAGGCCTTGCGGCCGGTTTCAGTCAGCGATCCACCTGCTGCTCTGCCCAGCGGATGGATTGGGCCGGATCGCCGAAGGTGAAGAAATGCACGCCGCTGATGCCGAGATCCGGTTCGGCGGCCCGTGCTGCGGCAATCTCCATCAGCAACTCTTCCGGTGTTTCGCCCGAAAGTACGTTGCGGGCGATCTCGCTTCTTTCGCGCAGCGCCCGCAAGGATGCACCGACGCCGCAGCGAAGCGCGTATTTGAGAAGCTTTGTGCGGCTGGCCGGCCCGGCGATGCCGACGCTCAGCGGCGCCGTCACGCCCCGTTCGCGAAGCCGCCTTGCAAAGTTCAGGAGCGGTTTCGGATCGAACAGGAACTGGCTCACCAATAACACATCGAGCCCCGCACGTGCAGCCGCATCGATCTTTGCCGTCAGTGCCGCATCGAGGATGGCGCCGGCGATCCGGGGATGCCCTTCCGGGTAACAGGCGATGGCGATCCGGTCGATGCCATATGCCTGAAAGAGCCCTGTTTCGATCAGTTCCAGGCTGGAGCCGAAGGCTCCGGCGGCATCGTCGCGATCACCGCCGAGGACGAGCGTATGGCGGACGCCGGCCTCCTCAGAAAGCCGGGCAAGCATAGTGTCGAGTTCCAGGCGGTTTCGGATGTTGCGGGCGACGATGTGGGGAATCGGCATGAAACCGGCATCTCTCAGCCCCGCCGCGGCCCTTACCAGAAGGCCGATGTCCTCCTTCGGAAGATGGGCGATGAAGACCTCGCAACCCTGCGGCAGGGTGGCCGTCATGCTCTCCAGCGACTGGAGGTCCCGCGACGTCACCTCGATGGAATAATGCGAGAGAAGATCGGCAAGCGGCGCCTCCTCCCGGCTCTCGCTTTGCGGCGCAATCATCATAAGCCTCTCTCCTCACCCTGTGGGATTTATATGTGTCCAGGCTGTATACAATGATAGGCCGAAATTTGTGCCGTCATCAAGTGACATAACGAATATTGCGAAAAAATACCAAAATATAGTCATATCGATAACCATCTGGATATGAAATGATGTGGCATTGATCATGTAATAATCACTTGACAGGCGTTGGTATACACGTCGTACTCTTTTCGAAAAGGAATGGGGAATATCGTCCGCGACACGTGAAGGCCCAAGCGCCCGAATAGGCCGCGGACCGCAAATTTCGGGATGGAACGGGAGATGGTTGCGGAAAAGAGAACCGTGGATCGCAAGCGCGACAGCCAGGCCTTGAAAGGCCTTCTTGGCGTGCGTGATCTCGTGCTCGGCGGCGGAGTCTCGCCGGGCGAACGTCTTTCGGAAGTCTGGCTCGCCGAAAAGCTCGGCATTTCGCGCACACCGCTGCGCGCCGCGCTTGCGCGTCTCGAACAGGAAGGCCTGCTCGAGCAGATCCCCTCCGGCGGTTACGCCGTGCGCGGTTTCACCACCGCGGATGTTTTCGACGCCATCGAGCTGCGTGGTGTGCTTGAGGGCACGGCGGCGCGTCTCGCCGCCGAACGCGGTGTCACGCCAGCCAAGCTCAAGGCGATCAAGGGTCTGATCCTCGAGCTCGACAAATGCTTTCGCGATCGGCCGGAGGACATGCTGTTTGACCAGTATGTCGAGCTCAATGCGGAATTTCATTCCATGCTCGCCGGTCTTGCGGGCAGCGAGATGATGCGGCGCGAGGTGGAACGGGCGACGCAACTGCCCTTTGCCTCGCCGAGCGCTTTTCTGGAAAAGCAGGAGGACGTGCTCGCCTTCCGCCTGTCGCTCGTGCATGCGCAGCGTCAGCACCGCGACATCGTTTCGGCGATCGAGATGCGTGAAGGCACCCGCGCCGAGGCGCTGGCGCGGGAACATGCGCGCCTTGCGAAGCACAATCTGGAATTCGTCATGGAAGAGGATCGCAGCCTGATCACCCGCGTTCCGGGATTGACACTGATATCGACGTGAGACGCGGCCGGCGATCGAGGGCGAGGAGGCCCCCGGCTGACCGACGAGAATGCCGATTGGAGAAAGAGGAGGCCGGCGGATCGCGCAGATCGCCGGTAAAAGGAGGAGAAAGCCGTGATTGCCAGAAGAAGTCTGATCGCCCTGTCCGCGGGGCTTGTCATGTCGGCCGGCCTTGGCCTGCCGTCCTATGCCGAGGATACATTCAAGGTAGGTCTCATCCTGCCGATGACCGGCCCCTTCGCATCGACCGGCCGCCAGGTGGAGGCCGGCGCCAAAGCCTATATCGCTGCGCATGGCGACACCGTCGCCGGTAAGAAGATCGAACTCGTGGTGCGCGACGATGCCGGCACCGCCGACCAGACCCGCCGTATCGCCCAGGAACTGATCGTCAACGACAAGGTCAATACGCTTGCCGGCTTCGGACTGACGCCGCTGGCGCTTTCCGTCGCGCCCGTGATCACGCAGGCCAAGGTGCCCGCCGTGGTCATGGCCGCCGCCACCTCATCAATCACCCAGGCATCGGAATATTTCATCCGCACCAGCGGCACCCTGCCGCAATATTCGGTGCCGGTCGCGCGCTGGGCGCATGAAAACAATATCAAGAAGGTCGTAACCCTCGTGACCGATTACGGCCCGGGCATCGATGCGGAAACCTGGTTCACCAAGGAGTTCAAGGCAAAGGGCGGTGAGGTCGTCGAGGCCGTGCGCATTCCCCTGCAGAATCCGGATTTCGCGCCTTTCCTGCAGCGTGTGCGCGACGCCAAGCCGGATGCGGTCTTCGTGTTCCTGCCATCCGGTGTCGGCTCGCTGTTCATGAAGCAGTTCGTCGACCGCGGCCTTGCCGAAGCGGGCATCAAGCTGATCGGAACCGGTGACATTACCGACGACGATATCCTGAACGGCATGGGCAAGCCTGCGCTCGGCACCATCACCGCGCATTTCTATGCGGCTGCGCACGACAGCCCTGAGAACGCCGAATTCGTCAAGGCCTTCAAGGCCGCCAACAACAATATGCGCCCGAACTTCATGGCGATGGGCGGTTATGACGGCATGCATGCCATCTATGCCGCGCTCGAAGCCACCAAGGGAGATGCGGACGGTGCGGCGCTGATCAAGGCGATGAAGGGCCTTGCCTGGACGAGCCCGCGCGGGCCGATCTCCATCGATCCGCAGACCCGCGATATCATCCAGAATATCTATATGCGTGAAGTCAAGGACGTGAACGGCGAACTGCAGAACGTCGAATTTGCGACCTACAAGGATGTGAAGGACCCGGTCAAGGCCGGCCAGTAAGCTTTACGATAAGATGCGGCGGAGGCAGCTCCGCCGCTTTACTCCTGGAAAGTCGGGTTTGTCATGCTGACTATTCTGTTCGACGGTATCGCCTATGGAATGCTGCTGTTCATTCTCGCCTGCGGATTGACCATCACGCTTGGATTGATGAATTTCATCAACCTCGCCCATGGCGCTTTCGCCATGGCGGGCGGCTACATCACCGTCGTCCTGATGAACAGCTATGGCGTTTCCTTCTATTGGTGTTTGCCGATCGCCTTCCTCGCAGTCGCGCTTGCCGGCCTGGTTCTGGAGCGCCTGCTCTACCGGCATCTCTATTCCAAGCCGCATCTTGACCAGGTGCTGTTTTCCGTCGGCCTGGTCTTCATGTCGATCGCCGGCGCCTATTATTTCATGGGCGGCCAACAGCAGATGATCCAGCTGCCACAGGAGCTCTCCGGCCGCTGGGATCTCTACGGCGTTGGCATCGGCCGCTACCGCCTCTTCATCATCCTTGTCTGCATCCTTCTGACGATCACGCTGCAGCTCCTGCTGACGAAAACCCGTTTCGGCAGCCAGCTGCGTGCCGCTGTCGATGACGGACGGGTCGCCCGCGGGCTCGGCATCAATGTCTCGGCGGTCTTCGCGCTGACCTTCGCCGTCGGCTCGGGCCTTGCCGGCCTCGGCGGCGCGATGGGCACCGAGATTCTCGGGCTCGATCCGAATTTTCCGCTGAAATTCATGATCTACTTCCTGATCGTGGTGACCGTCGGCGGTACCTCCTCGATAACTGGGCCGTTTCTTGCCGCCCTCCTGCTCGGCGTCGCCGATGTCGCGGGCAAATATTACGTGCCTGAGATCGGCGCCTTCGTCATCTACGGCGTCATGGTCGCCGTGCTACTCCTGCGTCCGCATGGGCTGTTCTCGCGGGAGGGTGGCCGATGAGCGACGCGCGCAGCGAGGCGAGAAAGCGCGCCGTCGAACAGCTTCGCCGCGGCAATGCCTGGCGGCTCTATGAGATCGTCCTCTGGATTGCGGCGGTCGCTGCCATCTTCGTGCTGCCTTCGAAGATGCTGCTGCTCACCGAAATCGCCATCACCGCGCTATTTGCCTTATCCCTCGATCTGGTGCTCGGCTACGCCGGCATCGTTTCGCTCGGTCATGCCGCCTTCTTCGGCCTCGGCGCCTATGCTGCAGGTCTCTTTGCCAAATATGCCATCGCCGAACCCGTCACCGGCCTCTTCGCCGCAGCCGCGGTCTCCGGCCTTGCCGGCTTCGGAGCGAGCTTCCTCGTCCTTCGCGGCTCGGATCTCACGCGGCTGATGACGACGCTCGGCATTGCCTTGATGCTCGCCGAACTCGCCAACCAGATGGCATGGGTGACGGGCGGCGCGGATGGCCTCAGCGGCGTCACCATCGGGCCGATCCTAGGCCTTTTCGAGTTCGACCTCTGGGGCCGCACCGGCTATGTCTACAGCCTTGCTGCACTCTTCATCCTGACATTTGTTGCACGGCATCTGGTGAATTCCTCCTTCGGCCTGTCGCTGAGGGCGATCAAGGCCAATCCGATGCGTGCCGCGATGGTCGCCATTCCGGCGAGGAACCGGATCATCGCCATCTATACGATCGCCGCCGCTTATGCCGGCATTGCCGGCGCACTGTTGACGCATACGACGAGTTTCGTTTCGCCCGATGTCCTCGCCTTCCATCGTTCGGCGGATGTGCTTCTGGTCCTGGTCATCGGCGGCGTCGGTTATCTCTATGGCGGCATCATCGGCGCGGTCATCTTCACCGTGCTGCGCGACTGGCTCTCCGTCTCCACGCCGCAATACTGGATGTTCTGGATCGGCTTGATCCTGATCGCCATTGTGCTCGTTGGCCGCGAGCGCATCGCCCGCTGGCACACATTTTTGCCGGCCTCGCTGCAGGCCGGCATCAAGCGGCTGGCGACATGGCGGCCTGGCGTGAAGCTGAAAGAAAGCCGATGACCGTCGCCCTTGAAACCCGCAACCTCGTCAAGCGTTTCGGCGGCTTCACCGCCACCAACGATGTCTCGCTGACGATCGAAAGCGGCGCACGTCATGCGCTGATCGGCCCGAACGGTGCCGGCAAGACCACACTGATCAATCTGCTGACTGGGGCATTGAAGCCGACCTCCGGACAGGTGATCGTCGACGGCGAGGATATCACCGGCCTTTCCTCGCACAGGCGCGTGCGGCGCGGTATCGCCCGCACGTTCCAGATCAACCAGCTCTTTTCGGGCTTTACGCCGCTGGAATCGGTTCTGCTGGCGATCAATGAGCGGGACGGTTTTGGCCGCTCCGCCTGGCGCCCGCTGGCAGCCCATCTGGATGCGACCGATGAGGCAGTGGACCTCTTGGAGCGTTTTGGCCTTTCCGGCGTCATGGGCGAGAAGACCGGCCGGATTGCCTATGGCAAGCAGCGGCTTCTTGAAATCGCGCTTGCCTTCGCGAGCCGGCCGCGGGTGCTGCTGCTCGACGAGCCGGCGGCCGGCGTCGCCGAAGAAGAGCGCAGCGAGGTGCTCGCCATTGTCCGCAGCCTGCCCGCCGAGGTGACGGTGGTGCTCATCGAACATGACATGGATCTCGTCTTCTCCTTTGCCGACCGCATTTCGGTTCTGGTCGCAGGTGCTGTGATGGTCGAGGGAACGGTCGGCGAGATCGCCGCCGATCCGCGCGTCAAGGCGGTCTATCTCGGGGAGGATGGGGCATGACGGCGCTTTTGCGGATCGACAGGCTCGTTTCCGGCTACGGCGAGGCCCGGGTTCTCGGCGGAGTGAGTTTCGAGCTCGATGAAGGCCGGTCGCTGTCGCTGCTCGGCCGCAATGGTGCGGGCAAGACGACGCTGGTCGACACGATCATCGGCGTCACCACCCATCATTCCGGAACGATCAGCTTTGCCGGCGCCGATCTGACGCGCACGCGGCCGGAACGACGGGCCGCCGCCGGCATCGGCTGGGTGCCGCAGGAGCGCAACATCTTCAGGTCGCTCACCGTCGAGGAGAACCTGACGGCGATTGCCCGCCCCGGTCCATGGTCGGTCGAGCGCGTCTATTCGATGTTCCCCCGGTTGAAGGAGCGGCGCTTCAATCGCGGCAACCAGCTTTCCGGCGGCGAGCAGCAGATGCTGGCGCTCGGACGGGCGCTGATGCTCAATCCGAGGCTTCTGCTGCTCGACGAGCCGCTCGAAGGACTGGCGCCGATCATCGTCGACGAACTGCTGGCGGCGCTCCGGAAGATCATCGACGGCGAAGGCATGTCGGCAATCATCATCGAGCAGAAGGCGCGCAAGATCCTGCCGCTGACCGATCGCACCGTGGTTCTGGAGCGTGGCCTTGTCAGCTACGCCGGCGAGAGCGCGCCCTTGCTGGCCGACAGCCAGATGTTCGACAGGTATCTGGCGCTCGGCGACCATAAGGCCGCCAACCCGATTTAGGCCCGGCCTGACGAAAACTTTCCGGAACCTCGATGAAAGCCGTATTCGGCCCTTGATAATCACGGCTCGTCAAGGCAGGAAAGTGGCATCGCGGAGACTTGGTGCAGATGACGAGATTGCTGGATGCGCAGGGCCTGGAGATTTCGCATGAGGGGCATCGGATCCGCCTGAAATGGCACCGCTTGCGCAAGCAGTTTGCCGATCCGCTGTTCTCAGCCGACGTGATGGCGGAGGGCTTTGCGGCGGGCGCTTCGATGGAACTCGATCTGCGCGTGCGCGCCGATGGTGGTTTCGTCGTGCTGCACGACAAGGAACTCGAAGGCGAGACGACAGGACATGGACCGGTCGCCGAAAAGAGCGTCAGTGACCTTAGCGATATCAGGATGCTAGAGGGCGACCGGCCGCTGATCCTCAGCGAGGATCTGGCTGCCATGATGCAATCGACGCATCCAGCCGCATTGCTGCAATTCGACATGAAGGACGGCTACGAAGCGATCGGCGCCAGGGGCGTCGCGCATCTGGCCACGCATTTCCGCGATATCGCCGCCTCGGTGATCGTCAGCGGCGACAGTCTCGACCTCATCGTCGCGGTCAAGGAGAAGCTTCCACATCTCCTGCGCGGCATCGATCCGACCGACAAGCTCTACGATATCAGGATGGCCAAGGGCTGGAAGGCGGTCGAGACGGAATTGCGCGCTGACCTCAGCGGCCCGACCGAACCGGACACGATCTATCTGCACTGGCCGCTGATCCTTGATGCCGCCAGTGCGGGGCTGGATATGATCGCGCTCTGCCAGGACGAAGGCAAACGTGTCGATGCCTGGACCTTCACTCTGAAGGATCCGGAGGGCGGCTTCAGCGAAGAGGAATGGCAAAGCTTTTCGGCGCTGATGGCCCTGAAGCCGGACCAGATCACCACCGACGAGGCGCCGGCGACCGAACGCGCCTGGCGCCGCCGCATGGTGGTTTAACCGGCGAGCGTTGGAGCATCATTTCGAAAGGTGTGAGCCGCTTTCGATACCCTGGTTCTGGGTTTGTCGCCTGTTTTTTGCAGTTTGCATCATTTTAAACTTCTGATGCTATCCGTAGCCAGCAGACAAATGTTGGTGTTCGATATGCAAGTTGTTGATACTAAAGCAATTGCGCAACAAGCACATTCCAGCTTGCAGGAAGCGTGGCATCTTGGGTGCACGGGCCGGTCGGTTGAGGCACTCACACTGGCCGGCGAAATTCTTGCTGATGCCAAGGCGCGAGGCGACGATCGGCTCGCCGCGCAATGCGACACCGACATTGCCTGGTACTGCTTTCAGATCGGCAAGGCCGAACTTGGACTGACGCATGTCCGCCGGGCGGTAGACTTCTGGAAATTGAGCGGGGAGCGCAAACAGGAATCCTGTGCCCGGGCCTATTCCGGGTGGTTGCTCTTGGAACTGGGCCTGCCCGAGGAAGCGATCGAAGAAGCCACCCGCGCGTTGGATCTGGCCGACAAGACCGCAGACTTGAAAGCTCAAAGCCTGGCGACCAACGTCATTGGAATTATCTTCTGGTACAACAAACAGCCCGACCGGGCCATCTTGATGAGTGAGCGGTCCGTCGAACTCGCCAGATCGATCGGCAACAAGACCTACGAATGCTGGTGGCTCATCAATCTCGGCGGCGCTCATTCGGAAGGCGGATATATCGCGGAGGCGCTCGGCCAGCCGGGGAAGGACGCCAGATGCTGGTGAGAGCGCTGGAACTGACCGAACAGGCGCTCGACATTGCAACTGAGACCGGTGACAGCTGGGCTGCTCGCATCTGTCTCGGCAATAAAGCCGAATTCCACAGCCACCTGGGCGAACATGACAAGGCGCTCCAGTGCATGGACTGCTACCGGCTATTTCAAGAGAACAGCTATGTCAGGGACAGGCAGCAATATCTCTACACTTTGGGCCAGATCTACAACAATTCCGGAAAATTCGCGGAAGCCCTGTCGCCGCTCCTCGAGGCGACGGAGCTGATCGACGACGGCGGCAGTTTCGATTCCTGTATCCAGATCTATCTTTATCTGTCGCAGGCCTATGAGGGGCTGGGACAGTTCGATCCGGCGCTGGCGGCACATAAGAAATACCACCAGGCCTATTTGCGCAATAGCGCTGAGAGAACCCAGCAGCGCGCACGTCTCGCCGAGATCTACTATGAAACCAGGCGGTTCAAGGAAGTTGCCGAAACGGAGACGAAGCGCGCAGAAACGCTGGAGGCCTCCTATCAGAAATTGCAGGAGCAAACCGATATCCTTGCCAGCGCCGTCTATCTGGACACGCTGACCGGGCTCTATAACCGCAAATATCTCGACAGCCGCTTTAAGGAACTGACGTCTGAGAAGCGTCCATATTCCATCGCGATGCTGGATGTCGACCACTTCAAGTCGATCAACGACCACTTCTCTCACATGATCGGCGACCGGGTCCTGAGTACCATTGGGGCCATATTGCGCAGCCAGTTGCGAATTACCGATCAGGCAGTTCGCTTTGGCGGCGAGGAATTCGTCGTCCTGCTCGCCGGCGCTCCCCGAGGCGCCGCCGATCTCTGCGAAAAGCTGCGTTCGGCCATTGAACAGTGGGACTGGTCCGAGATCTGCAACGGGCTGCACGTCACGATCAGCATAGGTAGTGCCAGTACCCTGTCTGCCAAGTCTCCGAACGAGATTTTAGCGATCGCCGATCAGAATCTCTATGCGGCGAAAAACAGCGGTCGCAATCGCGTTGTTTCGTAGCGCTCGCAGTTCCCCAATCGGGGTCGCGTCTCTGGGAACGGTGTATCTATAGCCCCTCGATGTCGAGGATAAAGGCGAATTCGCCGGCAAGCCCCGGCGAATGGGCGATGACAGGCCCGCCTTGCGCAAGCAGCTTGTCGACCGGCGGCATCGCCACCATCGCGCCGGCCTCTTCGGCGATCAGCGCGCCGGCGAGCATGTCCCAGGCATTGAGATGGCGTTCGTAATAGAGATCGGCAGCCCCCTCGGCGACGCGGACGAGGTCGATGGCGGCAGCACCCATGCGGCGATAGTCCATGCCGCGTTCGTGGAGCCGCCGCGAGAGCGCGAGATGGTCATCGAAGCTCGTCTTGCGGGAATGGCCGAGAATGACAAGCGCATTGGCCGGATCGACGGTCGCAGCCGCATGCACCGAAAGCCCGTCCTTGAAGGCGCCACCGCCGCGGACGGCGTGAAAGACTTTGTCTCCGGCGGCGTCGTAGACCACGCCGATCTCGACCTTGCCGCCGACGACGAAGGCGATCGAGACGCCCCAGTGCCGGAAGCCTCTGATATAGTTGGTCGTGCCGTCGATCGGATCGACGACCCAGGTGCCGCCCTCGCCCGATCGTCCGCCGCTCTCCTCGCCCATGAAAGTGTCATCCGGAAAGCGCGAGAGCAGCCCCTCGCGGATCGCCTGCTCGGCCCTCCTGTCGGCGATGGTGACGAAATCCTGCAATCCCTTGTTCTCGACGGCAAGCGAGCCGGGGGCAGAGTCGCGCCGAAACCGGGCCGTTTCCCGCCCGACCTCGAGGGCAACGGTGATCGCGGCCTCCGCCCGTGCGCGGATGGCGGCGGCATCGAATGCGGAATTCATCAGGCAGTCCTTCTTCTGATCAGTGTCACAGGCGTGAATTCGACACGCGCCGTCAGGTCCGGCTCGACGATGCGGCTCATCAGCAGGTCGACCGTCTTTTCGGCCTGGAGGTCGCAGGGTTGGCGGATGGTCGTGAGATCGTAGGCGGTCCAGCTCGCCTGAGGAATGTCGTCATGGCCGATGATGGAGAGCGGCGGCGCATCATCGCGGCCGCGGCCCTGCATGACGCGGTCGATGACGCCGCAGGCCATGTAGTCGTTGGCGCAAAACAGCCCGTCTATGCCGGATGCGGCAAGGTCGGCTGCCGCATCATAGCCGCTCCGGTAGTCGTTGATTCTGACCTGCAGGAACTGCGCCTCGACGCCGAGCTGCTTGCAGCGCGCGATGAAGGCCTCGCTGCGCCGTCGAGCCGTGTAAGATATGGCAGGGGCGGCCATCACGGCGGGCCTTCGCGCGCCGCTGTCGATCAGGTGGGTGGCGGCGAGATGGCCGGCCATGCGATCATCGGAGATGATGCGGTCGACGAAGGGAATGTCATTGCCCTTGTTGATCAGCACGATCGGCACGCCCTCGGCGGCGCATTGCTCGCAGATCTCGGTCGGCGGCGCGTCCGAGGTGACGATGACGCCTGAAACGGCGTAATGCAGCAACTGGCCGATGACCGTCGAGGTATCGGCCTCCGGCGAGGTCGGCAGCAGGATGGGGCGGAAATTGCGGGCAAGCAGCACTCTTGCCAGATTCTCGATCTGCAGCGTGCGGAACGGATTGTCGAGGCCGGCGGCGACCAGGCCGACAAGATCGGAGCGTTTGTTGGTGAGGCTTCGGGCAAGATAATTCACCCGGTAGCCGAGTTCCTTGGCCGCCTGATAGACCTTCTCGCGCGTCTTCGGCGAGACACTGGCATCCGGCGTGAAGGCGCGCGACACGGCCGCGCGCGAGACGCCGGCCACACGCGCCACGTCGAAGGAGGTTACCTTGCGCGGTCCCTTATCCTTGTCTGCCAACTGCTTTTTCCTTGACCGCCGATGGCCGCATCAGATCGGGCAGATCCGTGCAGATGCCGAGAACCGGAAGCTTCATGAGGTCATCGAGAATGGCCGGCCGTTCCTCATGCCAGAGCACGATCTCGCGGCCCGCATCGAAGGCGCGGCGCAACAGCGCGTCGCTCACCAGATCCTGCGGACGTTCGCCGGCCCTCTCCCAGCATAGATGCAGGATATCGGCGCCGGCCTCGTCGCCGAGCGTGTGCGGATCGTGGCCGACCCGGATCAGCACCGAAAGCGGAAAATCGCAGGCCGCGTCGCGGAGCTCGCGCACCTGAGCCGTATCGAAGGAACCGAGACAGGCGAAACGCTGGTTCATCTCGGCAAGGTGCCGCCAACAAAGCAAGCCGGTTCCGGGCGCTTTGAGTTCGACGTAGAGACCGGTTCCGGTCTCGCGGCCGAGAGCGGCCACCTCCGAAAAACTCGGCACGTCGACGCCGTCGAGCCCTGCAAGCTCCGCCGCCGTCATCTCGGAAATGCGGCGGTCGATGCCGAAGACGCGCTCGAGGTGATCGTCATGCGAGACGACGACCACGCCGTCCTTGGTCAGCTGCGTGTCGAGCTCCCACATTTCAGCGCCGAGTTCCGCGGCGCGGCGGAAGGCGGCGATCGTGTTCTCGCGTTCATGGCCGCTGGCGCCGCGATGGCCGATGCAGAAGGGAAGCCGGCCCTTGCCCGATGGCCAGCCGTAATGCTCGAAAAATGCCGAGAAATCGCGGGTCATCAGAGCCTCCTGCCATTTTCGTCGAAGATGAACACGCCGCGGCTGTCGATCGCCCAGCGGACGTCGTCGCCCACATGGATATCGCTGCGCACCGGCTGGATCGAGCGCAGCAGCGGTCCGCCGGCAAGAGCCACGTCGTAGAGGTTCTCGCGACCCTGTGTTTCGGCAAAGGTGACCTTGCCCGGCACGGCGATGTCGCCTGCCGGCGTAAAATGCTCCGGCCGGACGCCGAGCATCAGCTTCGTGCCCTCGGCGGCACCGACAGAATCCGGCAGCGGCACGCGGATCTCGCTTTGCGGGATGATGAAGGCGCCCTTGTCCACGACGCCGCGCAGGAAGGTGATCGGCGGATTGCCGAGAAAGCCGGCGACGAAGGCGGTCTTCGGATCATTGTACATTTCGGCCGGCGTGGCGATCTGGACGATCTCGCCTTCCTTCATGATGGCGATGCGGTCGCACATGCTCATCGCCTCCACCTGGTCGTGGGTGACGAGAATGGCGGTGATGCCGGTTTCGCGTTGCAGGCGGCGGATTTCCGAGCGCATTTCGAGGCGCAGCTTGGCGTCGAGATTGGCGAGCGGCTCGTCGAGCAGCAGCACATCGGGCTTGCGGATCAGCGCGCGGGCCAGGGCCACGCGCTGCTGCTGGCCGCCGGAAAGCTCGGCCGGCCTGCGGCCCATCAGGTTGCCGATCTGAACGAGGGCGGCGATGCGGTCGACTTCCTTGCGGATCTCGGCGGCCGGCATGCCCTTCACCTTCAGCGGAAAGCCGATGTTCTCGGTAACCGTCATGTGCGGATAGAGCGCATAGGACTGGAAAACGACGCCGACATTGCGGGCCTGGCTCGGCAGGTCCGTGACGTCGCGGTCGCCGAAGAGGATGCGCCCGCCGCTCGGCCGGTGGATGCCGCAGACGGAAAACAGCGTCGTCGATTTGCCGCAGCCGGAAGGGCCGAGCAGCGCCAGCATCTCGCCGTTGCCGACTTCGAGCGTCATGTTCTCGATGACCTTGGTGGAGCCGAAGCTCTTCGAAAAATTGTCGAGGAGGATGCGCATCAGCCTTTGCTCCCGCCGCCATAGATGTTCATGAGATATTTGTTGAAGAGCGCGTAAACGATCAGCACCGGAACGAGATAGAAGACGCCGACCGCTTTGAACATGTTGAAATCATAGTTGTTGTCGTCGGCGAGGAATGCCGCGAGATAGACCGAAAGCACCTGCACCTGATTACCGGGCGCCAGCACTTGCGGCAGAATGAACTCGCCCCAGCCGGAGAGGAAAGAGAAGAGGCCGAGCGCCATGATCCCGGGCTTGACCTGCGGCAGCACGAGGCTGCGCCAGACCCGGAAGCGCGAGGCGCCGTCGACGACACCGGCCATTTCGATTTCCCACGGCACTGTGTCGTAGAAGCCCTTCATCAGCCAGATGCCGAGCGGCAGGTCGATTGCCGCCTTCACCAGGATGACGCCGATCAGCGAATTGTAGAGCCCGATCATCTGCAGCACGATGAAGATGGCGATGATCAGCGTCACCGACGGGAAGGCATGCAGCACCATGACGCCGGCAAGGAAGAAGCCGCGCGCCGGCACATTCAGCCGCGAAAGCACATAGCCTGCCATCGACGAGACGATGAGCACGACGCTGGTCGTGCAGGTGGCGAAAAGCAGCGTGTTGAGCGTCACCTGCCAGATGTTTGCCTTGCCCTCCGTCGTCTGCCAGAGGAATCGCCAGTGACTAAGCGTCAAGCCCGAAGGCAGCAGCGCGTCCGCCTGCTTCACCGTCACGGTGTCGAGGAAGAGATAGACATACATCAGCAGCAGCGGCAGGCTGACGATAGTCAGCGCCGTTATGACAGGCCAGCTGCGGTAATTTGCCGAAGGCTGCGATCGTTCGGCCATGGTCAATCCTCGATCAAGGGCTTGGCGACAAGCGTGCCGTAGTTGAAGACGCGTAGATAGAGGAGCGACAGCATCACGCCGATGACGACGAGCACCAAGGCCATGGCGGCACCCAACCCGTATTCGAGGTTGCCGGCATAATTCCTCAGCGCAGTGTGATAGGCCGATAGCGCCCAGACCTCGGTCGCATTGCCCGGTCCGCCATTGGTGGCAAGCAGGATTTCATTGAAGGAGGCAAGCAGCGACAGCGTCTGGTAGCAGGTGACGAAGAGGATCGGCCAGCGCATCTGCGGCAGGATGATGTAGCGGATCTGCTGCCAGCGCGAGGCGCCGTCGACCTCGCTCGCATAGAACTGGCTCTTCGGAATGGCCTTCATCGCCGAAGAAAATACCAGCATGCCCATCGAGGCGCCGATGAAGCCGTTGATCAGCACGACGAAGAACCAGGCGTTATAGGCGTTGTCGAGAAGGTAGTTCTTTGGCGGATAGCCGAACTTGCCCATCAGGATCGAAATGAACCCGGTGTCCCAGGCGAGCCACTTCCATAGCATCACGTAGATGACGACGGGGGTGATGCGCGGCAAGAGCCAGATTCCGCGGAAGATCGAGGCCGGCGTCGGCGGCATGTAATGCGTCCAGATCGCCAGCAGCAGCGCATAACCGACATTGAACAGCATCAGCACCAGCGCGACGTAGAGCACGGTATTCAAGAGGACGCGCGCCATGTCGGGTGAGGTGGTCATGCGCGAGAAATTGTCGGTCGTCCAGACCCAGCCGGTATAAGTGGCCTTGGCGACCGTTTCCTTTTGCTCGGGTGTGAGTTTGAACCCCAGACTGTCCAGTGCCGAAAAGAGCTGTTCCTTGCTGTCGAAGCGGGTGTTGAGGACTGAGCGGTTGAATTGTTCGGAAATCTGTTTGACGTCGCGCGTCGAAGGCCGGTCGGCGAGATCCTTGAGCATGCGCTCGACGTCGCGGCGCGCCGTGAACACCTCACCTGCATGTTTGGCGCGCAATTCCCCAGCAATCCCCGGCGCAAGCCCGAGTCCTTCGACGGCCTTGAGGCCCGCCTCGTCGATCGTGTAGCGCGGTTCGGCCATCTCGGCGGCAATGTCCGGTATTGCCGATTTTAGCGCAATCATGGAGTTGGGTGCGATCTGATAGACACCGCCGGAAATACCGGTCGCCGTCGTCATGCTGGTCATCGAAAAGACCGCCGTCAGAACGACCGGCATCAGGAAGAAAAGAACGATCATGATCGCCGCAGGCGCGATCATCACCAGTCCGAGCGTTCTGGACGATTTCATGGAAGCCTCCTCGCGGACCGACCGGGCAGCGTTGCCGCCGCCCGGAAGAGTGCTTCGATCTTAGCGGATGACGATCTTGTCGCCGAGCGTGCTCTTCAGCTCGCTCTCTGCATCACCGACCGCGGCATCGACGGTCTTGGCGCCGGTCCAGGACGCTTCGAGGTTCTTCCACATGATGTTCCAATATTTGCCGAAATCGGAATTGTTCGGCATCGCATTGGCATGCGGTAGCAGGCGCTCGGTGGCTTCGCGCGTCCAGCGGTCGGCCGAATAGAAGTCGACCGTGGCTTCCGACTTGGAGATGCCGAGATGGGCCGATTTGACCGCATGCAGCGCGTTGGTGCGCGGCTCGGAGGCGATCTTGACCAACTGGGCGGCGATCTCGGTGTCTTCCTGGTCGTGACCTGCGGTCAGCAGGTAGACGAGCGGATGGGTCAGCGTGTTGGCCTTGCCGCCTTCGCCGGCGGGGATCAGCGTGAAGATCACGTTGCCGAAGAAGTCCTTCAGGCCTTCCTGGTTGACGAGGCGGGCATAGTGCCATGTGCCGCCGTCCCAGATGCCGGCCTTGCCGGTGGCGACTTCCTTCCACCACTGGTCGCCCGGCATGCCGATGTGGTTCTTCTTGGTAACACCGGTCTTCACGGCGTCGGCGAAGAACTGATAGGTGCGGGTCATCGCGGCCTTGTCGAAAACGAGCTTGCCGCCTTCTTCCATCGTGCCGCCGAAGCTGGTGTAGAACTGCCAGTAATCAGGGCCGTTGCTGGTGCGCGGATAAAAACCGTAGCCGGCCTGAACGAGGCCCTTGTCCTGCATCTTCTTGGCGTCTTCGAGCAGGTTCTTCATGGTGTACTTGCCGTCCTGGACGCTCTGCGGCAGCGCATCCAGATCAGCGTCGCTGTAGCCGATCGCCTTCATGTAAGGCTTCCAGAAGAACATCGGACGGGATTCGGCGTCCTGCGGGATGCCGTAGACGGTGCCGTTATAGGACGCGATCTGCAACAGGTTTTCATAGATGTCGCTGAGCGGCCAAGAGTCGAGATCGACATAATCCTCGATCGGAACGATCAGCCCGGCCTGCGACCAGGGCGCGATGTCTTCATGGCCGCTGACGACGATATTCGGAGCGGTCTTGGCTTCGGCGGCGAGGGTCAGCGCCTGCTTGAAGTCCTCCCAGGCCGAATAAGGCTTCTTCTCGACGGTGATCTTCAGCTCTTCGCCCTTGAGGGCGGCTTCGCGCTGCAGCTGCTGGGCTGCGATCTCGATGGCGTCGAGGCGATAGACGTCGTTCGGGCCGGTACCGCCGGCCCAGACGCTGATATGAACGTCCTTGGCGAGTGCAATTGCGGAGGTCGAAGCCAGGATGGCGGCTGCGACGGCAAGCGATTTCAATGTCGGCAAAATGGTCATCTTCTTCATCTCCCTGGAAGAGCAGTGTGAGGCCTCTTGACGGGTCATCACTGTTGCGTGACGGCCGTTCCGAAAACCCCGCGAAAACGTGGCGTATCCCGCTCTAGGGGTTGAACGTAACGGCCGAATGACAAAATTGAGCACGTGTGCAAATTATTATGACGATGTCCGCACGACTTGCAAGCGGCGGTTTTTGACAGGCGTCTTTTACGCTTCAAATTGCGTATTTCCTGGGCTAGCATCGCGTCATGAGCCTTGAATCCGTCCGCGCCTTCCTCAGCGCCCACGCACCCGATATCGAAATCATCGAAACCGCCGAGAGCTCCTCGACGGTGGCGCTTGCCGCCGAAGCCCATGGCGTCGAGCCGGCCCAGATCGCCAAGACGATCTGCCTGCGTGTCGGCGAGCAGATGATGCTGGTCGTTGCCGGCGGCACGGCACGGCTCGACAATCGCAAGTTCAAGGACACGTTCGGAGCCAAGGGGCGAATGCTCGATGCCGAAGAGGTTGTGGCCGTCACCAGCCATCCGGTCGGCGGCGTCTGCCCCTTCGGCCTGCCCTCGCCGTTGCCCATCTATTGCGATATCTCGCTGAAACGCTTCGATGAAGTCGTGCCGGCCGCCGGCTCGACGAACTCGGCCGTGCGCATCGAAACCGGACGGCTGGCGGAGCTGACCGGCGCCAGCTGGGTCGATGTCTGCCAGTAATGGCGGCGAAGAGCTTCACACGGCGGAAAGAGTCCCTATATTACATCTCGACATGCCGTGATTGCGCATGACAGGAGATCAGGAATGCCGAGTGCCGTTTCGCGTTTTGCCAAGATCGCGGCCATTGCCGCTCTGACGAGCGCTACCGTTTTTGCTTCCCTTGACGATGCCGAGGCGCGCCGCGCCGGCAGCGGCGGTTTCGGAAGCCGCGGCACGCGCACCTTCCAGGCTCCGCCGGTCACAAGCACCGCACCTGGGACTGCAGCACCGATCGAACGGTCGATGACGCCGCGTTCGCAGACCACGGCACCTGCTGCCGCGCAACAGCCCCTCGGCGCTCAGCGCCCCGGTTTCTTCGGCGGCTTCGGCCGTTCGATGATCGGCGGCCTGATTGCCGGCGGCCTTCTCGGCATGCTGCTCGGTCACGGTTTCGGCGGCGGCTTCGGCTTGCTCGGCATGCTGTTGCAGATCGCGCTGATCGGCGGCGCCGTCATGCTCGCCATGCGTTATTTCGCCAACCGCCGCCAGCCTTCCTACGGCGTCGGAGGCCAGAGCCGGTCCTATAACATGTCGCCCACGAATAATTCGTCCTTCCAGATCCCGACGATCGGTTCGGGGGGCGGTTTCGGCGGGCAGTCGCGCGGCAATCGGCCGAGCGACGAGATCGGGCTGGCGCAGGCCGATCTCGATCAGTTCGAGGAACTGCTGACCCAAGTGCAGACCGCTTACGGTGCCGAGGATTACGGCACCTTGCGCCGGCTGACGACGCCCGAGGCGATGTCCTATCTCGCCGAGGAGCTTGGCGAAAACGCCACCAACGGCGTGCGCAACAGCGTCTCCGACGTCAAGCTGCTGCAGGGCGATATCGCCGAGGCCTGGCGCGAGGAAGGCCAGGAATATGCGACGCTCGCCATGCGTTATTCCTCGATCGACGCGATGGTCGAACGTGACAGCGGCCGCGTCGTTTCCGGCGACGACCGCCGTCCGAGCGAAAGCACCGAGGTTTGGACCTTCGTGCGCAAGTCCGGCGCCGACTGGAAGCTTGCGGCGATCCAGGGTGCCGAGCAACGCGCCGCCTGAGGCGACGCGTCACGTCGGCATTCTGTTCTAATTCACCGCCACCGGTTTGGAACGCATGCGGGAGACGGTCTCGCGTTCCGCCCGCTTGCAGCGCATCGGCGGCAGGCCGCGATCCATCAGATCCATGTCTTCGAGCACCATGTCGCCCATTTTCTTGAAGGCGCTGTCGAGGGCGCCAGCCCTATGCGCCGAGCGGATGAAGCCTTTCAGGCTCCGCACCGGATGATCGGGCGGCAGCGGTTCCTCAGGGTAGACGTCGCTCGCCGCGACGATATGGCCTGACGAGACGGCCGCCATCAGCGCATCGAAATCGACGACATCGGCGCGGCTGAGCAGGATGAAGGCCGCGCCCCTGCGCATGCTGGCGAAGGCCTCAGCACCGAGAAATCCCCTGTTCTCGCTCGTGACGGCGGCGACGACGAAGACGAAATCGCTCTTCGTCAGGACGTCCTCCATGCTTGCCGGCTCGACACCGTTTTCCTCGAGGATCGATTGCGGCAGCCAGGGGTCGAACACCCGGATGCGGGCTCTGAAGCCGGACAGCACTCGGCGTAGTGCCTTGCCGAGATCGCCGAAGCCGACGATGCCGATCTCGGAACCGGCGAGCAGCCGCGCACTTGCATTCCCCTCCCCTCCCCAGAGTTCGTTGCCTTGGCGAAAAGCCACATCCGCGTCGACGATGCCGCGCGCCAAGGCCAGGGCGAAACCGAGGCCGATTTCGGCAACCGGCTCGGCAAAGACCTGCCCTGTCGTCACGACGTGGATACCGCGCTGGAAGAGCACCTCATAAGGCATGTTGCTGAGCAGATTGCTTTCGACATTGAGGATCGAGCGCAAGCCCGGCATTCTGGCCAGCGTTTCCCCCGAAAGTGGCGGCTGGCCGATGATGTAGCGCGCCTTGCCGAGGATTTCGTCGCCGAGACCGGCGATGTTCTCGGGATCGGCCTCGACGATCTCATATTTCGCCTGCAGTTCGGCGCGCGCACTGTCGCTGAAGATCAGATCGAGCGTGCGCGGCTCTGGCGCGCTGATCGCCAGCGGCCGTTCGGTATTCATCATGGCGTCTCCTCTATCGCGGCGGCCTGCGCCGTCTTTGCCGGACGATTGATAGCCTCTGTACGGAGTTGTTTCCAGTTCGATCTTGAGGCGCGGCGCGCCGGGAGAAGCTATCGAAAGTGGCATCTGCCTATCAGATAAGCAGTTGAATTGGCTCGGCATTTCATGGCATTTTCGTTGACGGCGCGAATTCTTTGAATTAGCGTGATGCGCGCGACTTGGAACCGTGCCTGTGTTCGGCGGCCGCAGGATATTCGAAAACTCACGAGGGAATGAGCAATGAAATCAGCAATCAAGAGCGGCCTGCTTGCCTTGGCTGCCGCAGCGCTTCCAGCCGTCGCCTCCGCCCATCCCGCCATCGGCGAAGCTGCCGGCTTCAGCCACGGCTTTGCCCATCCGATCTCTGGCCTCGATCATGTCCTCGCCATGGTGATGGTCGGTGTTTTCGCATTTCAGCTCGGCGGCCGCGCCACCTGGCTCGTGCCGACGACCTTCGTTTTGGTGATGGCGCTCGGCGGTGCTCTCGGCGTTGCCGGCATCAATGTTCCCTTCGTTGAAATCGGCATCGCGCTTTCCGTCGTCGTCCTCGGCGCCGTTGTTGCGCTCAACGTCAAGGTGCCGCTCGCCGCAACACTTGGTGTCATCGGCGTCTTCGCCATCTTCCACGGTCACGCACATGGCTCCGAAATGCCGGAAAATGCCGCCGGTGCCGCCTATGCCGCCGGCTTCATGATCGCAACCGCACTGCTGCATCTCGCCGGCCTCGCCCTTGGTTACGTCATCGGCCGCGCTGGTGAACGTCAGGGCGTTTTCGTGACGCGTACGGCCGGCGGCATTGCGACGATTGCCGGCGTCGGCATCCTGACCGGCTTGATCTAAGCCGGGCCGCATTCCTGAAACCTGGGCGGCAGCGATTGCAGGCCCTAACATCTCAATCCGACAGAACGCCCGGCATGCGTAACGCATAGCCGGGCGTTTCTGCGTCATTGCGGTAAAGTGCTGTGGACTTGACCCAGGTCAAATCCAGCGACGTCGCACCCGGCTATATCTAGCCAACGATCAACGAACGGACATCCAAATTGACGCAGGGCTGCCTTGCCGATTGCTGGCGAGACGCGAAAGTCAGTATAGTGATTTCAGAAATTTCTGAAATCACAGACGCAACGGAAACGACCATGAACCTTCCGCCTCTCGTCCAGTCCTTCGTCCTCCACTTCGGCGAAATGGGGTCGCGCTGGGGGATCAACCGCACGGTTGGCCAGATCTATGCCCTGCTCTTCGTCTCGCCCGCGCCGGTCTGCGCCGAGGAGATCGCCGAGTCGCTCGGCATCTCGCGCTCCAATGTGTCGATGAGCCTGCGCGAATTGCAGGCCTGGAACCTTGTCATCCTGAAACACAAGCCGGACGACCGCCGCGATTTCTTCACCACGCCTGATGATGTCTGGCACATATTGAGGACGCTTGCCGAGGAGCGAAAGAAGCGCGAAGTCGATCCGACGCTGTCGGTTTTGCGCGAAATCCTGATGCAGCGGCCAGCCAGCGACGCCGAGCGCCACGCGCAGCAGCGTATGAGCGAGATGCACACGCTGATCGAGCAACTGACGCATTGGTATGAAGACGTAAAACAACTTGAAACAGAAAGGCTCGCAACGCTACTCTCGCTTGGCGCGAAAGTGACCAAGCTTCTGGAGGCCAAGGACCGGGTCGTTTCGCTCGGCCGCAGCCGCCGGCCAAATCCTGCGAACAAGAGTTAGCGCCATGGGCACTGCTTTCTTCGACGCGAAGGACGGACGGGGCGCCGAGCCGGTGCCGGACGGTGATACAGTCTCGCCTGTCACCGGCCCCGATGATGTCAAAGGCGGGCTGCGCAGAGCGGCAATGCTGCAGGCGCTGGCCGCCGCCATCTGGATCCCGCAGGCGGCATTGCTGGCTGTCTCCGTCGGCCGCATCGCGGACAGCGGCGGATTGCATGACGTTGTCTGGCCAGCCCTCGGCATCCTCGCCCTCGGATTTGCAAGAAGCTGTCTCGACGCGGCCGGCGGCCGCCTGGCTTTTCAAGCCGCCCGCGCCGAACTCAGCCGCAGGCGGCAGATCGCCGCCGCGGCACTTTCCATGTCGTCGCCGGTCGATCGTGGCCGGCCTGCCTCCGGCAAAGCCGCAAGTGTCATTGGCGAACAGGCCGAACTGATCGTGCCTTATCTCGCCCGTTTCCAGCCGGCACGCATGAAGGCGAGTCTCGTGCCACTCGTCATCCTTGCCTTCATCCTTCCGGTCTCCTGGATCGCCGCGCTGGTTCTGCTGTTCGCCGCGCCGCTGATCCCGATCTTCATGGCGTTGATCGGCTGGCGCGCCCAGGCGGCCAGCGAAAGGCAACTCGTCGCGACCGGCGGCCTCAACGGATTCCTGCTCGATCGCCTGCGCGGACTGGCGACCATCCGCGCGCTCGACGCAGTCGATGCAACGGCACTCCGCCTGCGGTCGGAGGCGGAGTCGCTGCGTGCGCGCACCATGGCGGTGCTGAAGATCGCCTTTTTGTCCTCGGCGGTGCTCGAGCTTTTCGCCGCACTCGGCGTGGCGATGATTGCCGTCTATGTCGGCTTCAGCCTGCTCGGCGAGATCCGCTTCGGCACTTGGGTAGGCAGGCTCGACCTGACCGAGGGATTGTTCATCCTGCTGCTTGCACCGGCCTTCTTCGAACCGCTGCGCGAACTCTCGGCCGTCTGGCATGATCGGGCGGCCGGCGAAGCGGCGCTGAAGGCCCTGGACACCCTCGCTGCCGGCGGCCTGTCCATCCGAGGAGCAGCCGACGTCGCGCCAGCGGCATCTGCCGTCGCCGAGGCGCCGGCCATTCGTCTTGAGAATGTCGATTTCCGCTACGACGCCGACGAACCGTTGATCCTCGACGGTTTCAACCTCGATATCGCGGCCGGTGAACATCTGGCGCTTCTCGGCGCCAGCGGCTCCGGCAAGTCGACGCTTCTTTCGCTGATTTCAGGGCTGGCGCCCTGCACCGGTGGCCGCATCGTCATCGGCGGCATCGAACTTGTGGATGACAGCGCCCACGCCTTGCGCGCCAGCATGGCATGGATCGGCCAGAGACCGCATATTTTTGCTGGGACCATCGCCGGCAATATCGCGCTCGGCAGGCCCGGTATCGCGCGCGGCGACGTGACGGATGCGCTCGATGCCGCCAGGCTCGGAAAAGTCGCCGCCGCCTATGGCAACCGGCCGCTCGGCGAAGGCGGGATCGGGCTTTCCGGCGGCGAGGCGCTGCGGCTGGCGATCGCGCGGGCGGCCTGCAATCCGCATCTCCGGATCATCCTGGCCGACGAGCCGACCGCACATCTCGACGCCGCCACCGCCGCCGAGGTGACCGAGAGTCTGCTTTCGCTCGCCAGGGGCCGCACCCTTATTGTTGCGACCCACGATCCGCTGCTTGCCGCCCGCATGCATCGCACCATTCGCGTCGATGCCGACATCGTTATCAGGGAGGCCGCCGAATGAGCGGATTTGCAGCTGACCTCAAGCCGATCCTGTGTCTGTTCCTTGCCGAGCGCCGGCGTGCGCTGCTGCTCGGCGCAGTACTTTCGGCGGCGACGGTGACCGCCGGCATCGCCCTGCTCGGCCTGTCCGGCTGGTTCATCACCGCCGCCTCGCTCGCCGGCCTTTCGGCTGCTGCCGCCCTCACCTTCGACGTCTTTGCGCCGTCAGCCGGCATCCGCCTGCTCGCCATCGTCCGTACGGCCGCGCGCTACGGCGAAAGGCTTGCGACCCATGACGCAACGCTCGGCGTGCTCGCCGCGCTGCGCGAAAAGCTATTTCGCGGCTTTGCCGAACCGGGTGCGGCTCGCACCCTGTTGCATCGTCCCGCACGGCTGCTTTTCCGGCTGACGGCCGATATCGATGCGCTCGATTCCCTCTATCTGCGCATCCTCGTGCCGGCTGCTGTCGCGATCGGTGCAGCACTGGCGGCAAGCCTCGTGCTGGGGCTGATGCATCCCCTGTTCGGCCTGTGTTTCGGCCTTTTTCTCGCCGGTGCCGGCCTCGGCCTGCCTGTCATCGCCGGGCGAGCGGCGCACAAACATGCCCGCAGACGCGCCCATGGCATCGAGGCGCTGCGGTCGCGAACGATTGATCTCGTTGCCGGCCAGACCGATCTGCTGATGGCCGGTCGGCTTGCCGCGCAGCGAGAGACGATTGCCGCGGCAGACCATTACGCCGCCCGCGCCGACGATCGGTTGAACCGCGTCGAAACCGGCCTGACATTCGGCTTCGGCCTTGTCTCGACCTTGCTGCTGACGGCTTCGCTGCTCGCCGTCGCAGCACTTGCGGAAACGAAGGCGATCACCGCCCCTGTCGCCGCGCTCGGCCTGCTCGTCGCCTTTGCGGCAGTCGAACCCTTCGCAGCGCTGCGCCGTGGCGCCCTGGAACTCGGCAGGACGCTGCTTGCGGCACGGCGCATCGTGCCGCGGCTTGCCGCAGTCGCAGCACAAGAACCCCTAGCGGCGGCGCTGCCGGGATGTGCTTTCTCGGTAGCGAAGGTTTCCGCCTTTCATGAAAATTCCGCCGTGCCGGCGCTCCAGGACATCGAGCTTGCACTTGCGCAAGGCGAATGTCTGGCCGTCATCGGCTGCAGCGGCGCCGGCAAATCCAGCCTGCTCGCCCTGCTTTCCGGCGAATTGCCGGCGCGGGCGGGAAGCGTTGCCGCGGCAAGGGGAACCCTGCTGACGCAACGGACGGAACTCTTCCAAGACAGCCTGCGCGGCAACCTCTGTCTTGCAAACCCGGATGCGAGCGAGGCCCATCTTCGCGAGGCGCTCGCTGCTGCCGGCCTGCTTGCCGATGTCGAGGCCATGCCGCGGGGGATCGATACGCGGCTCGGCGAAGGCGGGCTCGGCCTTTCGGGCGGCCAATCGCGCCGGCTGGCACTGGCCCGGCTCTTCCTGCGCGACACGCCGCTCTGGCTGCTCGATGAGCCGACCGAGGGCCTTGACGGCATCACCGCCCGCGACGTGCTCTGCCGGCTGTCGGCAATGGCGGCAGGCCATTCGCTGGTGATCGCCACGCATATCCGCCGCGAGGCGGCGATCGCAGACCGCATCGCCGTCATCGAAGGCGGCCGCATCACAGAAATTTCGCGCCGCGGAGAGGCGGCGTTCGAAAAGGCGCTCGACCGGCTTCGGCCGGACTGAGCGAACTGCATGCCCTCACGCGCCGGTCGGCGCTGAGGAACGCCCTGTACCCCGTGGGACCGTGGGAGAAAAACAATGGAACTAGATATCGTCGCGTTATCGCGCTTCCAGTTCGCGCTGACGGCGCTTTACCACTTTCTGTTCGTGCCTCTGACGCTCGGCCTGTCCGTGCTGCTGGCGATCATGGAAACCGTCTATGTCATGACCGGTCGCCAGATCTGGCGGCAGATGACCAAATTCTGGGGTACGCTGTTCGGCATCAATTTCGTGCTCGGCGTCGCCACCGGCATCGTCATGGAATTCCAGTTCGGCATGAACTGGAGCTATTACAGCTATTATGTCGGCGACATCTTCGGTGCGCCGCTGGCGATCGAAGGCCTGATGGCCTTCTTCCTCGAGGCGACCTTCGTCGGCCTGTTTTTCTTCGGCTGGGACAAGCTGTCGAAGGTCGGGCATCTGGTCGCCACCTGGGCGGTGGCGCTGGGATCGAACTTTTCGGCACTCTGGATCCTGATCGCCAATGGCTGGATGCAGAACCCCGTGGGATCGGCGCTCAATCCGCAGACGATGCGCATGGAGATCACAAGCTTCTTCGATGTGGTCTTCAACCCGGTGGCTCAGGCGAAATTCGTCCATACGGTATCGGCAGGTTACGTCTGCGCCTCGATCTTCGTGCTCGGCGTCTCGGCCTGGTATATAATCAAAGGCCGGCATATCGAGCTTGCCAAGCGCTCGATGACGGTTGCCGCCTCCTTCGGCCTCGCTTCGGCGCTTTCGGTCGTTGTCCTTGGCGATGAGAGCGGTTATCTCGCCACCGAGAACCAGAAGATGAAGCTCGCCGCGATCGAGGGCATGTGGAAGACGGAACCGGCGCCGGCGGCCTTCACCGCCTTCGGCTTCCCCGACCAGGAGGCGCGCGAAACGCATTTTGCCGTGCACATTCCCTGGGTCATGGGCCTGATCGGCACGCGGTCGCTGACGACCGAAATCCCCGGTATCGACAAGCTCGAACAGCAGGCCGAAATCCGGATCCGCGACGGCATCAAGGCCTATGACGCGCTGATGAAGATCCGTGCCGCGCCGGCCCAGGACCAGGTTGCACAGGAAGTACGCACCTCCTTCGAGGATCTCGGCCATGATCTCGGTTACGCCCTTCTGCTGAAGCGCTATGTCGACGATCCGCGCCAGGCGACCGAGGAGCAGATCGTCCAGGCCGCGCGCGACACGATCCCGCACGTGCCGACCCTCTTCTGGTCCTTCCGCATCATGGTTGGTCTCGGCATCTTCTTCATCCTGCTGACGGCGACCTTCTTCTGGCTGTCGGCGCGGCGCCATCTCGACAAGTATCCTCTGCTTCTGAAGGTCGCGGTGTTTGCCATTCCGCTGCCCTGGGTCGCGATCGAATTCGGCTGGATCGTCGCCGAGTTCGGCCGCCAGCCCTGGGTGATCGAAGGCGTGTTGCCGACGGCCGCCGCCGTCTCCAGCCTCGGCGCCGGCACCGTGCTTCTGACCATCATCGGTTTTGCGGCACTCTACACGACGCTGATCGTCATCGAGATGGGCCTGATGATCAAGGCTATCAAGCAAGGACCGGAGCCGGACGACGAGCCGGAAGCGGTTCTGATTTCCGAAACCCTCGTCCCGGCCGCGGAGTGACTGCCATGATCCTTCACCAACTCATCGACTATGAAACCCTGCGTCTCATCTGGTGGTTACTGCTCGGCGTCCTGCTGATCGCCTTTGCGACGACGGGCGGCTTCGATCTCGGCGTCGGCACGCTTCTGCCTTTCGTCGCCCGGACCGATACGGAACGGCGCGTGGCGATCAACACCGTCGGCGCCACCTGGGAGGGCAATCAGGTCTGGCTGATCCTCGGCGGCGGCGCCATCTTTGCCGCCTGGCCACCGCTTTACGCGGTCTCCTTCTCGGGCTTCTATCTGGCGATGTTCGCGATCCTCTTCGCGCTCATCCTGCGCCCGGTCGGTTTTAAATACCGGTCGAAGCGGGAAAGCGCCAATTGGCGCAACGGCTGGGACTGGGCGCTCTTCATCGGCGGCTTCGTGCCGTCGCTGATCTTCGGCGTTGCCGTCGGCAATGTGCTGCAGGGCGTGCCCTTCCGCTTCGCCGACGATATGCGGATCTTCTACGAAGGTTCGTTCTTCGCCCTGCTCAACCCCTATGCGCTGCTGTGCGGCCTGCTCTCGGTCGCCATGCTGACGATGCACGGTGCGGCCTGGCTGGTGCTGAAGGCGAGCGGTCCGGTCGCCGACCGCGCCAGAAGCTATGGCAGCATCGCCGCCCTTGCCGTCATCGTGCTTTTCGCACTCGGCGGCCTCTTCCTGTGGATCGGCGTCGGTGGCTATCGCATCACCAGCGATATCAGCCCGATCGGCCCCTCCAATCCGCTGTTGAAAACCGTGGCGTTGGAGAAAGGCGCGTGGCTTACCAACTATGCCGCCCATTCGTGGATGATCATCGCGCCCGTCCTAGGCTTCGTCGGCGCGGCACTGGCCTTCATTGCCATGCGGGCAAGGCGCGAGGTCATGACGCTGCTCTTCAGCAAGGTGGCGATCTTTGGCATCATCTCGACGGTCGGCCTGTCGATGTTCCCGTTCATCCTGCCCTCTTCGCTCGATCCGCGATCGAGCCTGACGGTCTGGGATGCATCCTCCAGCCACATGACGCTGTTCATCATGCTGGTCGTGACGGTCATTTTCCTGCCGATCATCTTTGCCTACACGGCCTGGGTCTACAAGGTCCTATGGGGCAAGGTCGACGAGAAATCAGTCACCGATAAAAATAGCCACGCCTACTAGAGCGATTCAGTAGAACCGCTCTAACCTTTTGTTTTTACGCAATTCCGGACGGAAAACCGCTTCGCACTTTTCCTGGAATTGCTCTGAGGGAGATGAAACGATGTGGTATTTTGCATGGATCCTCGGCCTGCCGCTGGCCGCCGCCTTCGCCGTCCTCAACGCCATGTGGTATGAGCTGATGGACGACGCAGCCAGGAAGAAAGCGTCCGAGCCGCGCAAGTAGAAAAATAAGGGGCGCGGTTCAAACCGCGCCCTCTCGCTTGCTTCAGCCTTCCAGCCACTTCACCTGCTCGGGCGTCAGCCTGATGTCGAGCGCCGAGAGGCTGTCTTCCAATTCGGCGACGGTGCGCGGCCCGATCAGCGGAATGACCGGGAAAGGCTGGGCGATCACATAGGCGAGCGCGATGTGGATCGGATTGCGGCCGAGCTTGTTGGCAAGCTCGATAGCGCGGTCGCGGCGTCCGAAATTGCGCTCGGAATACCAGACCCGGACGATCTCCTCATCATCGCGCTTGTCGCGGCCGGCGCGGTCGGTAAAGAAGCCGCGGCCCTGGCTCGACCAGGCAAAGTTCGGGATCTGCTTCTCGTTCAGCCACTTTTTCCAGTCGTCATCGGAAGCGGCAACGCAGCCGGCCCAGATCGGATCGAGCATCTCGGCAAGCGAGAAGTTGTTGGAAAGTGCTGCCGGCGCCGTCTTGCCGGTCTTTTCGGCATAGGCGATCGCTTCGTCGAAGCGGGCCCGCGTCCAGTTCGAGCCACCGAATATGCCGCGGATGCGTCCGCGCTTGACCTCGGCATCCATGGCATCGACGAACTCGCCGACCGGCACGTCGGTATTGTCACGATGCATGAAATAGATGTCGACATAGTCGGTCTTCAGCCGGGAAAGCGACTGGTCGAGCTGCTTTGCGATCATATCGGGATAGCAGAGCGGCGAATGCGCGCCTTTGCCGATCAGCACGATCTCCTCGCGCGGTACCTTGCGGCTCGTGTGCCAGTCGCCGAAGATTGCCTCCGTCTTGCCGCCGCCATAGACATAGGCCGTGTCGAAGGCATTGCCTCCGGCTTCGTAGAAGGCGTCGAGCGTCAGCGAGGCGGCAGCGAAGTTCGGGAAGAACTCGAAGCCGAGCGTCACGACCGAAGCCGGCTTGGAAATGCCGGGAATTTGACGCTGCGGAACGCTGTTGCCGCGCGCAATCGCGCCGCCGGCAATGTTTGTCGTGCGTTTGCCGGCTTTTTCCACGCCGTATTCGAGGCCGACCGAGGCACGCCACTGGTCGAGCACACGCAGGTTTCCGATCGAATCTGCCCAGCTCATGCCTGGAGAGCCGAATTCGGTCTTGCCGGCGCGGATGGCATCGCCCGCCGCGTCCGCCTCGAAGGAATAGAGCCAGCGATCCTCCCTGAGTTCGACGGTTTCTCGGCTGCCGCCCTTGAAGATCTCGATCTTGCCGACGCCGCCCTTGTGGCCGGAGGCAAACCAGAAGTCCTGGACCTCGATCCGGCCTTCCGAGCCGATGATGCGTAGCACATTGTCCTGCTGCGCCATGATCGAGCAGGAGACTTCGGCGATGATCTCGTTCGGGAACTTGAGCACGGCAGATGCCCATTCATCGACGCCGCTCTCTCCGAGATGGGCGACGCCCGAGACCTTCTCCGGTTCGAGGAAGGCCTTGCCCTCTGCGGCGCCTGATATCAGTCTGGCCATCGAGACCGGATAACCGCCGACATCGAGAATGCCGCCGCCGGCGGTATCGTTGGCGAAAAGCCGGTGTTCCGGCTTGTAGCTGCCCATGTTGAAGCCGAAGCTCGAGCGGATGATGCGAACTGTGCCGATGACGCCGCTTTTGACCAGTTCGACCAGCTTCTCCGTCTGCGGATGCACGCGGTACATGAAGGCCTCGCCGGCAAAGACACCGGCCTTTTTCGCCTCGTAATAAACCGCTTCGGCATCATAGGCCGAAAGCGCGATCGGCTTTTCTACCAGGATGTGCTTGCCGGCGCGTGCCGCCTTGATCGCCCATTCCGCATGGCCGGTATGGGGCACGGAGATATAGACGGCATCAACCTCGGGGTCGGAAAGCAGCGCCTCGTAGCCGTTGACGATGCGGGCGCCGGGGAAACCTTCGGCAAGGCCCGGCTTTGCCGGATTGCGGGTGGCAATCGCCACCAGCTTCCCCGTGCGCGAATGAGCCACGCCGTCTGCAAAGGTACGGGCGATGGTGCCGGGGCCGATGATGCCCCAGCGGATCGGTTGATCTGAAGTCATGGAAAATCCTCTTTCGTCTTTCTGTCCTGGGATTTTAGTTCAGCGAAGCCGCTTGCCGGCGCCGTCGAAAAGGAATGAGCGGTTGGCGGGAAGGCCGACTGTCAGCGTGTCGCGATTGCCGGCGACGCGCGATTCCGGCCGCTCGATGATCAGTTGCTCGGGACCAATGGTGGCGTAGATGTAACTGGTGTTGCCGAGGTGTTCGGCGACGTCGATGGTGACGGTGAGGTCGGCATCGCCCGTGCCCGCATCGACGAAATGTTCGGGACGGATGCCGAGCGTCACCTTTGCGCCGGTTTCGACGGGATCGGCGACCGGCAGCGTCAGGCGCGTTTTGGTGTCACTTTCCAGCGCGATCACCGCCCTGCCCGGCTGCGTCTCAACCACTACGGCCTTCAGGAAATTCATCTTCGGCGAGCCGACGAAGCCGGCGACGAACTGATTGGCGGGATCGTCGTAGAGGTCGAGCGGCGCGCCGATCTGCTCGATATTGCCGGCGCGCAGCACGACGATCCTGTCGGCGAGCGTCATCGCTTCCGTCTGGTCGTGGGTGACATAGATCATCGTCGTGCCGAGCTTCTTGTGCAGTCTTGATATTTCGACGCGCATCTGCACGCGCAGTTCGGCGTCGAGGTTCGACAAAGGTTCGTCGAACAGGAAGACCTGTGGTTCGCGAACGATGGCGCGGCCGATCGCGACACGCTGGCGCTGGCCGCCGGAAAGCTGCTTCGGCCGGCGCTTCATCAACTCGGTGATCTGCAGAATCTCGGCGACATGTCGCACGCGCCGCTCGGTGTCGGCCTTCGGATTGCCATTCATGCGCAGGCCGAAGCTCAAATTTTCCTCGACGGTCAAGTGCGGATAGAGCGCATAGGACTGGAAGACCATGGCGATGCCGCGATCGGCCGGCTCGACGTCGTTGACGACCCTGCCGCCGATCTGAAGCTCGCCTGACGTAATGTCCTCGAGGCCGGCGATCATCCTGAGCAGCGTGGACTTGCCGCAGCCGGAGGGGCCGACGAAGACAACGAATTCGCCGTCCTTAACCTCCAGATTGGCGCCGTGGATGATCTCAAAGCCGCCGAAGCGCTTGACGATGTTGCTGAGTGAAAGCTCTGCCATGCAGCCTCCCGATTATTTAATTGCGCCGGCCGCGATGCCGGCGATGAAATGGCGCTGAAGAGCCACAAAGATGACGAGGATCGGCGCCGTCAGCAGTACCGCGCCGGCCATGATACCGCCCCAGGAGACCTTGGTGAGGCCGATCAGCGTTCCCAATGCCACAGGCGCCGTCATCATCCCCGGTCTGGAATTGATCAGCAGCGGCCAGAGGTAATTGTTCCACGAGTGCAGGAAGAGAATGATCGCCAGTGCCGCCATGGTCGGGCGCGCCAGCGGCAAGGCGATGCGCAGGAAGATCTGCCATTCCTTGACGCCCTCGACCCGGGCCGCATCGAAGAGCTCGCCCGGCATCATCGAGAAGGATTGCCGCATGAACAGCACGCCGAGCGAATTGAACAGCGGCGGCACGATCAGAGCTACCCAGGTGTTTGCCAGCTTGAACTCGCGCGCCACCATGATGAATTGCGGGATGACGACCACGGAGAAGGGAAGCGTGATCGTGCCGAGGATGATGGCGATGACGACGGAGCGGCCGACGAAACGGTAACGTGCCAGTGCCCAGCCGGCCATCGAAGTCAGCAGCACCGAGAGCACTGTATAGATCAGCGCCACGCCGATGGAGATCACCATTGCCCCGATGAAATCGGTATCGGCCTGCAGGTTTTTGAAATTCTCGACGAAGTTGGTCGATGGCCAGAGCACGATGTCAGGGCTGAAGATGCCGTTGTCGGGCATGGTCGAGAAGACGAACATCATCCAGAGCGGAAACAGCCAGATTATCGCGAGCGGCGCCAGTGCGGCATGCAGCGCGATCTGGCGCAGCAGAAGCGATTGCGATTTGGATTTCATTTCGGATCCCTCCCGACCCAGAGATTGAGAAGCGAGATCGCCACGGCAAGGGCCGCCATCGTATAGGCGATCGCCGAGGCATAGCCGAAGTTCAGCGAGGTAAAGCCCTGGCGATAAAGCAGCAGGCCGAGCGTCTCGGTGCCGCCGCCGGGACCGCCGCGATTGGTGATGAGGAAGGGCTCGGTGAAGAGCTGCATGGTGCCGATCACCGAGAGCACCACGCAAAAGAGGATGATCGGTTTCAGGAGCGGCAGGGTGATGTGAAAAAACTGCTGGACCTTGCTCACCCGGTCGAGCGTCGCCGCCTCGTAGACATCGTCGGGAATCGACTGCAGACCGGCGAGGATGATGATGGCGTTGTAGCCTGCCCAGCGCCATGTGACGGCGAGGATGATCAGCGCCATGGCGGCATTGGCATTGTCGAACCAGGAGACCGGGCTGAGACCGACGGCCGAGATCAGCTTGTTGATGATGCCGAAATCGAGGCTGAACATCAGCCGGAAGACGGCAGCATAGGCGACCTCGCCGACGACGACAGGCGCAAAGAAGGCGAAGCGGAAGAGCGGCCGCGCTTTCAGCAGCGGCGAATTGAGCATTACGGCCATGACCGTCGCAAGCGCGATCATCACAGGCACCTGGATCACCAGGATGATCAGCGTATTGTAGAGAGCGTTGTAAAAAGCCGGGTCATAGAAGAGCCGGCCCCAATTGGCCTGGAAACTATATTTCCACGGGTTGATGCGGGTGTTCTGAAAGGAAATCAGGAACGAATTGATGATCGGCCAGACCCAGAAGGTGGCAAAGATCAACAGATAAGGGGCGAGGAACGCATAAGCGCTCCGGGTTCTGAACGGCATCGAGCCTCCTCCTCACAAAAACCAATGAATGGTCGCCCGCATCGCACGGCGGGGGGAAGCCGGGCGCGCCAAGCGCCCGGCTTCGTCATTCACTGCGCGATCGGAAGGCCGGTCGCCGAAGCGATCTGGTTGGCGGCATCGTCGAGAGCCGCCTTCGCATCTGGATAGCCGCCGGAGAAGAACTTCGTCTGCGTCGCCTTGAAGATGGCTTCGGCATCGCTCTGGAAGGCGGTGCCGCGGCTCGGCACGATCTTCGGCAGCGTCGCCAGGATATCGGCCCAGACCTTCTGACCGCCCCAATAAGGCTGCGGTTCGTTGACGAAGGGATCTTGTACGGCGGAGAGCAACGATGGCACCAGACCGAATTCCTTCAGCATCGTAACCTGACCCTCATTCGTGCCGAGGGCGTAGTTGACGAATTTCCAGGCCGCTTCCTTATTTGCGGAGGTCGCCGAAATGGCGAGCGACGAACCGCCGAGATTGGCGGCATGCGGGCCATCGGCCGTCAGGCTCGGCATTTTGTAGACGCCCCACTTGCCCTTGAGATCGGGCGAGGTCGAGCGGACGGTGCCCTCGTACCAACCGCCGTACAGCTGGCTCGCGGCCTTGCCGGCAGTGTTGGCTTGGATCTTTTCGTCCCAATTGGCCGCCGTCAGCGTGCCGGCATCCTTCATTTCCTTCACCTTTTGCAGCGAGGAGACGCAGGCCGGCTGGTTGATGGTGATATTCTGGCCGTCGGCCGAGTAATAGCCGCAGCCCTGTTCATTGGCGATCATGCGAAACCATTCGCTGTCGCCATTGAAGTCCGCCTGCGCCATCACGGTGCCGGGGTTGGCGGCGGAAATCTTCTTGCCGGCGGCAATAAAGTCGTCCCAGGTATTGATCGTGCTCGGGTCGACGCCGGCCTTTTCGTAGAAATCGCGGCGATAGAAGACGGCGACAGGGCCGGAATCCCACGGCATGGCATAGGCGACGTCGCCGACCTCAAGCTCGGTGCGCTTGAATTCAGGGAATTTCGCCTGAATGTCGGCCGTGTAACCGAGCTCCTTCAGATTGGCGAAGCAATCCGGGAAACGGCTCCAGAAGATCTCGGCCTCGAAGTTTTCGATGGTGACGATGTCAGGCAAGCCGTCGCCGCCAGCGGCGCAGGCAGCCAGCGTCTTATCGAAGACCTGACTGTTGCCAAGATCCTCGACGGTGATCTTGATATCGGGAAACTGTTTGTTGAAGCCTGGAAGCGTGGACTTCAATGCCGACGCGGCGACATTCCAGCTCCAGATGGTGAGATTGGCCGACTGCGCGTATGCGGAGCCGGAAGCAAGCACTGCGACAGCTGCGGTCGCAGCGAGAAGTTTGAAGCGCATTGAAAATCCTCCCTTTTCAATTGCCGATCTTTCACGAACGCGGTTAGACTATCTGTAAGGGAGCGGGTGTCTCCTAAAAAGGGAACATGAATTTGGCGGAAAGTAAGGTCGGCACACGCGCAATCTATCAGCCCGGCGCGAGCAGCATCGAGGGTTTGCCGACAGCGCTGCAGATGTTTCATGCCCATCCGCCTGTTATGGCCATGCCGCACTGGCATGCGCAGGTCGAGGTCAACTACGTGATGCGCGGCACCGTGCACTACCGGATGAGCGATCACGAATTCCGGCTGAACGCCGGCGAGATGTGCCTCTTCTGGGGTGGTCAGCCGCATCAGATGGACGAATCCTCAGACGATTCGCTCTATGCCGGCGCCCATCTGCCGCTCGTCTATTTCTTTCGGCTGCGCCTGCCGATCAGCGTTTCCAGCCGGCTGATGAAGGGTGAGACGCTGCTGACCTCGGCAACGGATGCTGCAGACAACGAAAACTTCACCCGCTGGTTCCGCTATGCCAACTCAGGCGATCCCGCCAAGGCCCAGCACGCCGTCGACGAGCTGCTGCTGCGCATCGAGCGGATTGCGCTCGAACCTTATTCGATGACGTCGCAGGCCGTCATCAGTCTCCACGGCGATCACCCGTATCCGCATTCCTCGCGCAGCGTCGCGCGCATGTGCGATTTCATCGCCGCCAATTTCCTGCACGACATCGATTCGGTCGATATCGCCCGCGCCGCCGACCTGCATCCGAAATATGCGATGAACCTGTTCAAGCGATCGACCGGCATGACGCTCAGCAAATATGTGACGCTGCTGCGGCTGTCGCGCGCCCAGGCGATGCTGATGAGCGAGGGCGCCAACGTGCTGCAGGTGGCGATGGACAGCGGCTTCGGCTCGATCAGCGCCTTCAACAAATCCTTCCGTCACATCGCCGGCATGTCGCCGTCGAATTTCCGCCGCGATATCCGGCTGGTGACGACGATCCCCTCCGGGACCTTTCGGAACTAGCTCAGATAGAGTCGCAACGCGGCGTTCTGCGTGCTGCTTTTTTTCACTGGGCAAAAAAGAACCAACGCCTAAGGCGGCGGCAGAATGCGCACATTTTCTGTGCAAGTGCATGCACTATTGCTTTTGCCGGGAATTTAATGTCGGCGCACCCTAAATAAAATCAATGGTTTATAATTTGGCACACACTTTGCTTCGATAGTTGCAGAGTTGGTGGCTAGGGTTCCGGCGTCGCAAGGCGTGGCTGGTCCGAGAGCTACCACCGGCGAGGGAGACATCCCGCCGGGTGCACGGCGGGACAAAAGCCCGGGAGACCTCGTAAGCCAAGGGATTGGCGGCACGATGGTCATTGCCGATCCCTTTTGAAGAAAAGCAAAAGGGGAATTTCAATGCAGACTTTTTCGAAGATTCTATCGATGACCGCCCTGACGGCGTCTCTGGCGCTGGGACTCGGCTCCATCGCCAAGGCTGAACAGAAGACTGACTTCAAGGTCGCCTGGTCGATCTATGTCGGCTGGATGCCCTGGGGTTATGCTGCTGATCACGGCATCGTCAAGAAATGGGCCGACAAATACGGCATCAAGATCGAGGTCACCCAGTTCAACGACTATGTCGAATCGATGAACCAGTATACGGCCGGCGCCTTCGACGCCGTGACGCTGACCAACATGGACGGCCTGTCGATACCGGCTGCCGGCGGCGTCGATACCACAGCCGTCATCGTCGGCGACTTCTCGAACGGCAATGATGCCGTCATTCTCAAGGACAAGGCGAGCCTTGCCGACATCAAGGGACAGAACGTCAATCTCGTCGAATTTTCCGTCTCGCATTATCTGCTCGCCCGGGCGCTCGAAAGCATCAAGCTGACCGAGCGCGACGTCAAGGTGGTCAACACCTCCGACGCCGATATGGTCGCCGCCTACAAGACGGCTGACGTGACCGCGGTTGTCACCTGGAACCCACTGGTCTCGACCATCCTCGAAGATCCCACGGCCAAGAAGGTCTTCGACAGCTCTCAGGTGCCGGGCGAGATCATCGACCTGATGGTCGCCAATACAGGCGTGCTGAAGGACAATCCGAATTTCGGCAAGGCGCTCGTCGGCATCTGGTATGAAACCGCAGCACTGCTGACTGCCGACAGTGCCGACGGCAAGGCTGCACGCGAGGCGATGGGCCAGGCATCGGGCACCGATCTCAAGGGCTTTGAATCCCAGCTTGCCGCCACCAAGCTGTTTGCCAAGCCGGCCGATGCCGTTGCCTTCACGGCCTCGAGCAACCTGCCGAAGACAATGGATCTCGTCCGCAACTTCCTGTTCGAAAAAGGCCTGCTCGGCAATGGTGCGCCATCGGCCGACGTCATCGGCATCGAAATGCCGGATGGCAAGATCCTCGGCGATAGCGGCAACGTCAAGCTGCGCTTCACCGAGACCTACATGAAGGCCGCCGCCGACGGTTCGCTCTGAGCCATGTCAAAGCAGCGGTGCGGCATTGACCGCACCGTCCACCCTTCATCAGCGGAGCTTTCCCTATGCGCTGGATCAACACGAGGCCGAGCCGGGGCGCGCAGCTTGCCTTGACGCTGCTGCCCTTCGTGCTGCTGATCATTGCCTACACGTTCGGTTCGGCAGCACGGCTGGCGGAAAACGCCAACGACAAGCTGCTGCCCGGTCTTGCCGGTTTTGCCGATGCAATTGACCGCCTGGCCTTCATCGCCGATCCGCGCACCGGTCAATACCTGCTCTGGTCCGATACGGGCGCGAGCCTGATCCGCCTGTTGGCCGGCCTCGGCATCTCGACCCTCACGGCGCTCGTCGTCGGCATGCTGATCGGCATGCTGCCTTATCTCCGAGCCCTGCTCTCGCCCTTCGTCGCCGTTATCTCGATGGTGCCGCCATTGGCGCTGCTGCCGATCCTCTTCATCGCCATGGGGCTTGGCGAAGCCTCGAAGATCGCGCTGATCGTCATCGGCGTTGCGCCAACGATGATCCGCGACCTTGCGCTGAAAGCGCTGGAGCTGCCGCGCGAACAGATCGTCAAGGCTGAAACTCTTGGCGGCTCCTCCTGGCAGGTCGGCCTTCGCGTCGTGTTGCCGCAGATCCTGCCGCGGCTGATCACCTGCCTCAGGCTTCAGCTTGGTCCCGCCTGGCTGTTCCTGATCGCGGCCGAGGCGATCTCGTCGGATTCCGGCCTCGGCTACCGCATCTTCCTCGTCCGCCGTTATCTCTCGATGGACATCATCTTTCCCTATGTCGTCTGGATCACGCTGCTCGCCGTGGTCATGAATTACATCCTCGACCGCATCCGCATTGCCGTCTTCCCCTGGTCCGAGCTGGAGAAGCAGGCATGAGCGAGTTGGTGATCGAAAAGGTCTGGAAGGAATATGGCGACCAGATCGTGCTCGAGGACGTATCGCTGACCGTCGCCTCGCGCGCCTTCGTCGCGCTTGTCGGCCCGTCCGGCTGCGGTAAGTCGACGTTCCTGCGCATGCTGCTCGGCCAGGAGCGGCCAACGCGCGGGACCATCCTGCTGGACGGCGAAGCTCTGCCGCAGGAGCCAGGGCCGGATCGCGGCGTCGTCTTCCAACGCTACTCCGTCTTCCCGCATCTGACCGTCCTCGGAAACGTGCTGCTCGGGCGGGAACTCTCGGCGTCCCGCTACAAGGCGAAACTTTTCGGCACCGCCCGCCGCAACGCCATCGACGAAGCCCGGCGGCTGATTGCCGAAGTCGGTCTTTCCGGCGCCGAGGGCAAATATCCGGCGCAACTATCAGGCGGCATGCAGCAGCGCCTGGCGCTGGCGCAGGCCTTGATCATGAAACCGAAAGTGCTGCTCCTCGACGAGCCCTTCGGCGCGCTCGATCCCGGTATCCGCGCCGAAATCCACACATTGATGAAGCGGCTCTGGCACGAAACGCAGATGACCGTCGTCATGGTGACGCACGACATGCGGGAGGCCTTCACGCTGGCAACGCGCGTCGTCGCCTTCGAGCGCAAGCGCGACCGCCCGGAGGAAAAGGAGCGCTACGGCGCGACGATCACCAAGGACATTTCCATCTGGCCGCCGAGGCTCGCCGGCGCGCCCTCCGTCTTCAGCCCCGACCGGGACGGCCCGGTCATTTCTCTGGGCCTTCGCCGGGACGACCCGGCTTCCAGTCCGTCAGGAGAAAAACCATGATGCATGTCAGACGTTCGCCCAAAGAAATTGCCGCTAACCGGCAGCGCTATGAGGAACATCAGAAGAAGGGGCTGGAATTTGCCCCTAAGGCCCTGCCGGCGCCGAGCCCCCTTCCCGCCCCCGCAATCGATGCGGCTGCGATCATCCATCAGGAAACCATTCCCGGCGGCTGGTACTGGTCGACCGCGCTGAAGCGCGGCGAGGCTCTCCGCATCGATCAGGGTGAAGGCGGATCGACCGTGGCGCTCGTCGCCTGGAACTCTGGCGATACGAGTGAACGGCTCAATCTCGTCGATACGGTCAAGGTGCAGTGGACAACCGGCCTCGGCAAGGGCCGCGTCATCTTCTCGGATATGGGCCGGGTGATGTTTTCGCTGATCGAGGATAGTTCCGGCGCCCATGACTGCCTGATGGGTGGCTCGACGGCAGCTTCGAACGCTGCAAAATATCCTGGCGTCAAGACCCGCAACACCCGCGACAATCTCGTGCTCGTCGCCGGCAAGCTTGGTCTCGAACGACGCGACATTCCTGCGATTCTCAATCTTTTCGCCCCCGTCCGCGTCGACGATGACGGTGGCTTCCACTGGCGCGGCAAGCTTTCCAACAGCGGCGACTATGCCGAGCTGCGCGCCGAGATGGACATGATCGTCGGCTTCTCCAACTGCCCGCATCCGCTCGACCCCGACCCGGTCTATGCGCCGCAACCGGTGATCGTCACGCGCTTTCGCGCAGCCGCGCCTACAGTCGACGACCTCTCGCACTCGGCAACCGCCGAAGCCCTTCGCGGCTTCGAGAACAACGCCGCCATGTTGGCCTGAGGGGGATGACGATGACCGATTTCATCAATACTTCAGCTTCGCACAGCCTCAAAAACGCCGTGCAGGATCATTTCATCCCGGCCGAAGCGCCATGGTCCGGCATCGTGCGCAAGGGCCAGACCATCCGCATCGAGGATAGTTACGGCCAGCAGGCGATCGACACGCTGTTTTATCGTGCCGACGACTTTGCCGAGCGTTATTCCAACCAGGATACGATGCGGGCGCAGGGTGGCGCCTATATCGGCACCGGCACGAAGATCATCTCGAACGAAGGCAACGTCATGCTGGTCATGACGGCCGACAGCTGCGGCCGGCACGATACATCTGCCGGCGCCTGCTCCTGCGAGAGCAACACGGTGCGCTTTGGCCACGGCACCAAATACCTGCATGCCTGCCGCGACAACTTCGTGATCGAAGTGACCAAACACGGCATGAGCAAGCGCGACATCGTGCCGAACATCAATTTCTTCATGAACGTGCCGATCAAGCCGAATGGCGAGATGACCATCGTCGACGGCATTTCCGCGCCCGGCGACTATGTCGAACTGGTGGCGGAAATGGACGTGCTCTGCGTCATCTCCAATTGCCCGCAGATCAACAATCCCTGCAACGGCTTCGATCCGACGCCGATCCGGGTGCTGATCTGGGACGGCGAGGACTGATCGATGTTCACCAAGGTCCTGATCGCCAATCGCGGCGAAATCGCCGTCCGGGTTATCCGGACATTGAAGAGGATGGGCATCGCCTCGGTCGCCGTCTATTCCGATGCCGACCGGTTCTCGATGCCGGCGCTGACCGCCGACGAGGCCATCCGCCTCGGACCGGCGCCAGCCGCTGAGAGCTATCTTAACGTCGATGCCGTCATTGCCGCCTGCAAGGCGACGGGCGCTGAGGCCGTGCACCCAGGCTACGGCTTTCTCTCGGAGAATATCGGCTTTGCCGAGCGGCTCGCCGCTGAAGGCATCGCCTTCATCGGCCCGCGGCCGGAACATCTGTCGGCCTTCGGCCTGAAGCACACGGCGCGTGAATTGGCAAAAGTCAGCGGCGTACCGCTGCTGCCCGGAACCGATCTCTTGCAGAGCGTCGAAGAGGCGCTTTCGGCCGCAGAAACCGTCGGTTATCCCATCATGCTGAAAAGCACGGCCGGTGGCGGTGGCATCGGCATGCAGCTCTGCGCCGATGCGGCCGGCCTCAAGGCTTCCTTCGAAAGCGTGCAGCGGACCGCGCGCGCCAGCTTCGGCGATGCGCGCGTCTATATCGAGCGTTTCGTTGCCGAAGCGCGCCATGTCGAGGTGCAGATCTTCGGCGACGGCAAGGGCGGAGTGATTGCGCTCGGCGAACGCGACTGCTCGCTGCAGCGGCGGAACCAGAAGGTCGTCGAGGAGACGCCTGCGCCTGGCCTTTCTGCGGAGACAAGGGCGCGGCTGCACAAGGCGGCAGTCGATTTGGGGGTTTCGGTCTCCTATGAATCGGCCGGCACCGTCGAATTCATTTATGATCCCCAGCGCGAGGAATTCTATTTCCTTGAGGTCAACACCCGCCTTCAGGTCGAGCACCCGGTGACGGAAGCCGTCTTCGGCATCGATCTCGTCGAATGGATGATCCGGCAGGCGGCGGGCGAGGACGTGCTCTCGGGTGCGAATGCCCTGACGCCGAAGGGTGCGGCGATCGAGATGCGCATCTACGCCGAGATGCCGCATGCCGATTTCCGCCCGAGCGCTGGCCTGCTGACCGAGGTTGTCTTCCCTGATAATGCTCGCGTCGACGGCTGGATCGAGACGGGAACCGAGGTCACGCCCTTCTATGATCCGATGCTCGCCAAGCTGATCGTGGCGGCGGGAGACCGGCGGGCGGCGATCGAGAAGCTGAAGGCAGCACTCGCCGAAACGTCGATATCAGGCATCGAGACCAATCTCGATTATTTGAGAACGATCGCCGCTTCCGAGCTGCTCGCCGGCGCCAAGGTGGCGACGACGGCGCTGCGCGACTTCACCTTCGTTCCCGATGTCGTCGAGGTTCTAGCACCCGGCGCGCAGTCGAGCATTCAAGAACTGCCGGGCCGGCTCGGCCTTTGGCATGTCGGCGTGCCGCCAAGCGGTCCGATGGACGAACGCTCCTTCCGCCATGCCAATCGGCTGGCCGGCAATGCCGACGTGACGGCTGCGCTTGAATTGACGGTTTCCGGCCCGACATTGCGGTTTTATGCCGATCAGACGATCGCGCTTGCCGGCGCGCGGATGGCGATGACATGCGACGGGACACAGTTGCCGCATGGCGAGCCGGTGCTGATCCGGGCAGGCCAGGTGCTGTCGATCGGGACGATCGAAGGGCCGGGGCAGCGCGCCTATCTCGCTGTCGCCGGTGGTTTTGCGGCACCCGTCGTGCTTGGCTCGCGGGCGACGTTCGGCCTCGGCCAATTCGGCGGTAACGCCACAGGCACGTTGAAGACGGGGCATGTGCTTCATTTTGCCCGGCAGGTGGCAACCGAACCGGCGACGCCCGCAAAGGAGCCGGCCACCTTGACGCGCGAATGGGATGTCGGCGTCGTCTACGGCCCGCACGGCGCGCCAGATTTCTTCGAGGATAACGATATCGAGACGCTGTTCTCGACGGCCTACGAGGTGCATTTCAACAGCGCCCGCACCGGCGTTCGCCTCATCGGCCCTGCTCCGGTTTGGGCACGCCACGATGGCGGCGAGGCGGGGCTGCACCCCTCCAACCTGCACGACAATGCCTATGCGATCGGGGCGATCGATTTCACCGGCGACATGCCGATCATTCTCGGCCCTGACGGCCCGAGCCTTGGCGGCTTCGTCTGCCCGGCGGTGATTGCCCGCGACGAGCAGTGGAAGATGGGCCAGTTCAAGCCCGGCGACCGTATCCGTTTTCATGCAGTGGCGCGGCCGGAAGACCCGATCGCCGGCCCGGCGGTGCGGCGGCCCACGGAAGAAACAGGTTCGCCGATCCTCGGCATCAGCGAGGATGGCCCGGTTTCTGTCGTTTATCGCCGCCAAGGCGACGACAATCTGCTCGTCGAATATGGGCCGATGACGCTCGATATCGCGCTTCGCCTGCGGGTGCATCTGCTGATGCAGGCGGTCATCGAGGCTCGCCTTCCTGGCATCGTCGACCTTACCCCCGGCATCCGCTCGCTGCAGATCCATTATGACGGCACGCAGCTGACGCGAAAGCGCCTCCTCGGGCTTCTCTCCGAAATCGAGGCGGCGCTTCCGGCGGCGCAGGAGGTCACGGTGCCGAGCCGCATCGTGCATCTGCCGCTTTCCTGGAGCGATCAGGATGCGGAGCTTGCGATGCGCAAGTATCAGGAACTCGTGCGCCCGAATGCGCCCTGGTGCCCTTCGAATATCGAGTTCATCCGCCGCATCAACGGTCTTCCCGACGAACAGGCCGTCCGCGATATCGTCTTCGATGCGAGCTACCTGGTGCTCGGTCTCGGCGATGTCTATCTCGGCGCGCCGGTTGCGACCCCTGTTGATCCACGCCATCGCCTCGTGACGACGAAGTATAATCCCGCCCGCACCTGGACGCCGGAAAATGCCGTCGGCATCGGCGGCGCCTATATGTGCATCTACGGCATGGAAGGACCGGGCGGCTACCAGCTCTTCGGCCGCACCATCCAGGTCTGGAATACCTGGCGGGAGACGCCGGCCTTTGCCAAGGGAAAACCCTGGCTGCTGAACTTCTTCGACCAGATCCGTTTCTTCCCGGTCAGCAATCAGGAGCTGACGGAGGCGCGCGCCGCCTTCCCGCATGGCGGCTATCCGATCAAGATCGAGGAGACGGAATTCTCCTATGCCGCCTATGAGAAGGAATTGCAGGCGAACGCGGCGTCGATCGGCCGTTTCAAGGCAACGCAGCAGGCCGCCTTCGATGCCGAACGCCAGCGCTGGAAGGAAGCCGGGCTCGACAGCTTCGTCACCGACGAAGGCACGGGCGAAAGCCCGGATGGGGATATTCCCGACGGTTGCTTCGGTGTTGCCAGCGCCGTGCCCGGCAACATCTGGAAATTGCTGGTCGAGCCGGGTGCCTCGGTTGCGGCCGGCGATACACTCGCCATCATCGAATCGATGAAAATGGAAATCAACGTCACCGCCCATGCGGCAGGCCGCGTCCGCGACCTGCGCGCCGGGCCGGGAAGAAACGTCAAAGCCGGCGATATCATCGTCGTTCTGGAGGAATGCTGACATGCTGCCGACCATCCTCGATCTCTCAAGCCTTCGCGCCGCCTATCAATCCGGCCTGACGCCGCTCGACGCCATCGAAGAGGTGATCGCGCGGCGTGCCGCCTCGAAGGATCCGGCAATCTTCATCACCCCGGTGCCGGATGAGGAGCTGCGCGCTGCCGCGAAAGCCTTGATGGCACGCGCGCCCGAGGCAAACAGCCTGCCGCTCTGGGGCGTTCCCTTTGCGGCCAAGGACAATATCGACGCCGCCGGCCTGCCGACGACGGCCGCCTGCCCGGCCTATGCTTATCGGCCGGAGGCGGACTCCACCGTCGTTGCCCGGTTGAAGGCGGCCGGCGCCATCATCATCGGCAAGACCAACCTCGACCAGTTCGCGACCGGCCTCAACGGCACGCGCTCGCCCTATGGCGCGCCGCGTTCTGTCTTCGATGCGGCCTATATCTCCGGCGGTTCGAGTTCCGGATCGGCGGTCACGGTGGCCTCCGGCCTTGCGGCCTTCGCGCTCGGCACCGATACGGCGGGCTCCGGCCGGGTGCCGGCTGCCTTCAACAATCTGGTCGGCATCAAACCGACGCCGGGTCTCTTGCCGAATACCGGCGCGGTTCCGGCCTGCAAGAGCGTCGACTGCATCACGATCTTCGCCGCGACCGTCTCTGACGGTGTTGCGATCCGCAAGGTTGCCGAAGGCTTCGATGCCGCCGATCCTTTCTCGCGTCGCGCCGTGCCGGCGAACCTGCCGGTATCGGGCTTGCGCATCGGCGTTCTGACCGATGCCGAGCGAGAGTTCTTCGGCGACAAGGAAGTGGAGGCACTCTACGACCAGGCGATTGAGCGGGCCAGAGCGCTTGGCGCGACCATCGTGCCTTTCGATTACGCGCCATTCCGCGAGGCTGCCGCGCTTCTCTATGACGGGCCGTGGGTCGCCGAGCGTCTGGCAGCGGTCGAGACCTTCCTCGCCACGAACGCGGCCGATTTCGACCCGACGGTCAGAGGGATTATCGAAGGCGCCAAGGGCAAGACCGCGGTCGAGGCCTTCAACGGCCGATACCGGCTGGAAGAACTGCGCCGCAAGACCGAGGCCGAATGGGAAAAGGCCGACTTGCTTCTGCTGCCGACCGCACCGACTACGTACACAGTCTCCGACATGCTGGCCAATCCCGTCGTGCTCAACGGCCGCCTCGGTCGCTACACCAATTTTGTCAACCTGCTCGATTGCGCAGCGATCGCCGTTCCGGCCGGCTTCGGAAAAGGCGGGCTGCCGGGTGGTGTCACCGTCATCGCGCCTGCCTTCACCGACGATGCGCTGGCGCCGCTTGCCGATGCGCTGCACCGTGCAGCAGGTTCCGGCATGGGCATCGACCGGCAGACGGCAATACCGGAAGCGAGCCGTGTTGTGCCTGGCGATGACGGTTTCATCGAAATCGCGGTCGTCGGCGCGCATCTGACCGGCATGCCGCTCAATCACGAACTGGCAGGCGCCGGCGGGCGTCTGGTCAAGACCTGCCGCACGGCCGGGGATTATCGCCTCTTCGTTCTGCCCAATACCACGCCGCCGAAACCGGGACTGCTGCGCGAACCCGGCCATAAGGGTCAGGGGCTGGAGGTCGAGGTCTGGGCACTGCCGGCCGATGCTTTCGGCAGGTTCGTCCAGAAGATTCCGGCACCCCTCGGCATCGGTAAGCTGACGCTCGAAGACGGTTCCAGCGTCTCCGGCTTCGTCTGCGAGGCCCATGCGGTGAAAGGTGCCGAAGAAATCACCGCGCTTGGCGGCTGGCGCAACTATATCAGCGCCAAGCTGGCGAGCTGAGGAGAGCCTTGCGTGGCAGCAAAGCTCATCCGGCACCTGATCGATCTGCTGCGGGACGGTCTGATCGCCCGCAGCGAAGCGATCGGCGGCGACTGCGTCAGCCCTGGCGGTTCTGAGAGCGTTCGGCAAGCTCGACGATGATGCCGTCGGGATCGCGAACGAAGGCGATCTTGTTCAGCATCTCGGAGTGGACAGCGAAGCGCGGCCGCTCCTTGATCTCGACGTCCGCCTGTTCAAGGCGGGCGAAGGTCTCGTCGACATTGTCGAAATGGAAGGTGAGGTGCCGGACGCCGGCCGTATCGTCAGGCATGTCGACCGCTCTCGACGCGCCGCCGGGCGGCGCAAAGACCTCCAGCATGCCGCCGCCTGCATCGAGGAACGCGACCTGCATGCCATTCGCCATCGTCTTACGCAGCACGAGGCTGAGGCCGAGCAGGCCACAGTAGAAATCGACGGTGCGGTCCATGTCGCTGACCGTCATGCCGACATGCTCGAAGGATTTCAGCATCGGAGCGCCCTTCCCGATTCAGACTGTGGCCGCAGCCCGCCATTCCCCTGCCGGCAGCCAGGAGCGATAGAGCGGATGATCGGCGGCGATCGGCATCGGCGTCGGTTGTCCGGTTCGCTGCGAGAAATAGGCGGCCGTTACCAGTTCCAGCGAATTGCGGGCATCCTGCAGCGTTACAGGTGGGTCGGTATCCTCGACGATCGCCTTATGGAAGAGCTCGAACTGACGGGTGTAGCCATCCTCGCCAGGCACATAGGCGGCGAGCACTTCGTCGATCCGCGCCTGATGTTCCTCTGTCCCGGCGACGAACGTCCACGGATCGCGGCCCATCGTATAGGGTTCGATGATGCTTTCGGCGACGAGGTCGTTGAAGCAGAAGCGCAGCCGCGAGATCTCCTTGCGCGAACCGAGCGTCATCGACAGCGTCGCCAGCGAGCCGTTCTGCATCTTCACCGAAAGGGCTGCCGTATCCTCGACCTCGATCGGATTGACCAGCGTCGCCCCATAGGAAAACACCTCGGCGCAGGGACCATGCACATAGTTCAGCATGTCATGGGCGTGGATGGCGTGGCCGAGAAGGCCGCCGCCGAGTTCGCTCGCCCATTTGCCGCGCCACGGCACGGCATAATAATCCGGGCCGCGCCACCAATGGGTTTCGATCGTTGTCAGGAACGGCTTGCCGGCGAGGCCACGTTCGATCAGCAGCTTCAGCTTCTGCAGGCCGGAACCATAGCGATACTGGAAGATCGGCATCAGCTTCCTGCCGGGGTAACGATCGAGGATGCGCCCCATCTCGTCGACCTCGGCGATCGAGCCGAAGAGCGGCTTCTCGCAGATGACGTGCTTGCCGGATTCGATGCCCTTGCGGCAAAGGTCGAAATGCGAACTCGGCGGCGTCGAAATGTCGATGATGTCGAGATCGTCGCGGGCAAACAGCGCATCCGCATCCTGCGTGTATTCGCCAATGCCGTACTCCTCGCACAGCGCCCTGCCGCGTTCCTCGTCGAGCGAGCAGAGCACGGGGACTTCGAAAAGCTCCTTGTTCCAACCGAAGCCGGCCAGATGCCGCGCAGCGATGCCTGCGCCGATGACACCGACGCGCAATTTTCTGGTCATGATATCCTCCTCAGCGAGCGCCGATGCGCGCGGCTTTCGCCTGGGCTTCGAGCGAAAGACGACAGACTTCAAAAACGTGATCCTGGGTCATCGCCGTTTGTGTGCGGTTGCCGACGTCGGCGGTGAAAGCGTCGAAATAGTCGAGTTTTTCGCCGCTGCAATCGATATGGGTCATTTCCTTGCCGTTGACCAGGAAGAGATGATCCTTGCCCGGCCGGCCGGCAATGTCGATATATTTGCGCAGTTCGATGTAGCCTTCGGTGCCGAGGATGGTCAGGCGCCCGTCGCCCCAGGTCGGCAGCGCCTCCGGCGTGAACCAGTCGACACGGACATAGCCCGCCGCTTTGTCGGAACGCAGAAGCACCTCGCCGAAATCCTCGAAGGCGGGCTTGTCAGGCATGCCGAAATTGCCGATCGAGCTTGCGATGATCTCGCCCGTGGTCGAGCCGGTATAGAACAGGAACTGGTCGACCTGGTGTGAAGCGATATCGACGATAATGCCCCCGAAGGCTTCGGGATCGAAGAACCAGTCCGGCCGGGTAGGCAGCTGCAGCCGATGCGGACCGACGCCAAGCGTTTGGATCACCTTGCCGATCGCGCCTTCGGCGACGAGCTTGCCGGCCTTGACGGCGGAGCGCACGCAGTGGCGCTCGGAAAAGCAGATCGAGAAGATCTTACCGGTCTCGGCAACGGTGCGCCTGACGTCCTCAAGTTGGGCGAAGGTGGTCACGCCCGGCTTGTCGGTCATCACGTCCTTGCCGGCCTTCATTGCGCGGATGGCAAGCCCGGCACGGTCACGCGGAATGGCGGAAATGCAGATGACGTCGATCGACGGATCGTCGAACAGCTTTTCCCTGTCGATCTGCGGCGCGTCAGGATAGGTCTTCTCAAAGGCCTCGCGCAGTGCCGGCACCGAGGTCTGCGGGCAATAGCCGACGAACTCGCCGCCTGAAGCAAGCAATCCCTTCACGTGATCGAACGTATGCCCATGGTCGATTCCGACGACGGCAAATCTCAACATCGCTGCAATATCCTCCTGGGATTTTCGTGCGGCCGGCTGATGCCAGCCTCCTCCATGTTGGGCAAAACAGATAACGAAAGCCGGCTCCTGTCAAGGCGAGATGGAGGGCAAAATCGTCGCGACCTATATTTAAATATTTGAAATTTAACAGTTATTTTGTATCTAAATAGTTATTTTGTGGGCTTTTGCGATTGGATTCCCGAGGAACCCCGCCGCTTGAGCCGATCAGGCAAAGGTCTTTTTCCCCTGCGCATCTTGCCCCGTCTTCATGAATGTGATCGATTTCGGCTGCCGCCGGGCTGGAGGGCGGCAACACCCCGCAATGTTTTGAAGAGCGCTCCCCGCTCGCCTGTGACGGAAGATCACCATGTCTCAACCTCTGCTCGATGTCGCCGCTTCGGATGGTCTGTTTGTCGGTCGCATCTGGAATCCCGAAGTGCAGGGACCGAGCATTGTGACGTTACGCGAGGGTATGCTGGTCGACATCACGTCGCGCGAGACGCCGACGCTGAGCGCCCTGCTCGAGCGGCAGGATGCCGCCACCTTCGTCCGTGCAGCAAGTGGCAAGGCGGTTGGCTCGCTGGCGGACATCGCCGCCAACAGTACCGGAGCTCCGGATCAAACGTGCCCGTATCTCCTTGCGCCTGTCGACCTGCAGGCAGTCAAGGCCTGCGGCGTTACCTTTGCGCAGTCGATGATCGAGCGGGTCATCGAGGAGAAGGCCGCCGGCAGTCCGGAACGCGCCGCCTCGATCCGCGAGCGCGTCAGCACGCTGATCGGCGGCAGCCTCACCAATCTGAAGGCCGGCTCGCCGGAGGCCGCCAAGGTCAAGCAGGCACTGATCGACGAAGGCATGTGGTCGCAATATCTCGAGGTCGGTATCGGCCCGGATGCCGAAGTCTTCACCAAGGCGCCGGTGCTCTCCTCCGTCGGCTGGGGTGCGGATGTCGGCCTGCATCCGATCTCGACCTGGAACAATCCCGAGCCGGAAATCGTACTCGCGGTCAACAGCCGCGGCGAAATCAAGGGTGCGACGCTCGGAAACGACGTCAACCTGCGCGACGTCGAGGGTCGCTCGGCGCTGCTGCTCGGCAAGGCGAAGGACAACAATGCGTCTTGCTCGATCGGTCCTTTCATCCGCCTGTTCGATGCCGATTACAGCCTCGATGACGTCCGCAAGGCCGAACTCGACCTGAAGGTGTCGGGCAAGGACGGTTTCGTGCTGCACGGCAAGAGCTCGATGTCGCAGATCAGCCGCGACCCGACCGATCTCGTCAAGCAGACGGTCGGCGCCCATCATCAATATCCTGACGGTTTCATGCTTTTCCTCGGCACGCTGTTTGCGCCGACGCAGGACCGCGACGCGCCGAAGCAAGGCTTCACCCACAAGATCGGCGATGTCGTCGAGATTTCCTCGGCAGGCCTCGGCGCCCTCGTCAACACCGTGCGGTTCTCCACCGAATGCCCTCCCTGGACCTTCGGCATTTCGGCGCTGATGAGCAATCTGGCAAAGCGCGGTCTTCTCTAAATTACTGATTCCGTCGCCTGCCCTGCAGCAAGTCGAGGACGGAGTTTGCCGCCTCGAGAACGTTTGTCCCCGGGCCGAATACGGCTGCAACGCCGTGTTCATGCAGGAATTCATAGTCCTGCCGCGGGATGACACCGCCGCAGACGACAATGATATCACCACTGCCCTGTTCCCTCAGCCTGTCGATCAGCTGTGGTAGCAGCGTCCTGTGACCGGCGGCCAATGACGAGACGCCGACGACATTGACCTTTTCGCTGAGCGCGACGCCGGCGGCTTCCTCCGGTGTCTGGAAAAGGGGACCGGCGAGCACATCGAAGCCGATATCGCCGAAGGCCGAGGCGATCACCTTGGCGCCTCGGTCGTGTCCGTCCTGGCCGAGCTTGGCGACCATGATCTTCGGCCGGTGACCCATGGCTTCCGTCACTTCGGTCATGCGAGTCTTGAGCACGGCGAGCTCCGGCTCATTTTCATACGCTTGGCCATAGACGCCCTTGATCACCACAGGCGTGGCGGCATGATCGCCGAAGGCATCGCGCATGGCATCCGATATCTCGCCGACCGTGGCGCGGGCTCGGGCCGCCGCGATGGCGGCTTCCAGCAGGTTGCCCTTGCCGTTCTGTGCGATCTCTGCCAGGGCCGCCAGCGTCTCGCGCACGGTTCCGCCATCGCGACGCCGCTTGGTTTCCTCGATACGTCTGATCTGAGCTTTGCGCACCGCGCTATTGTCGATCTCCAGAATGTCGATCGGCTGTTCGTTGTCGAGCCGGTATCGGTTGACACCGACGATGACCTCCTCGCCCTTGTCGACGGCTGCCTGGCGGCGCGCCGCCGCTTCCTCGATCAACCGTTTCGGCAGGCCGTCATTGACGGCTTTCGTCATGCCGCCGAGTGCTTCCACCTCCTCGATCAACGCCCAGGCTTTGTCGGCAAGCTCCTTCGTCAGGCTCTCGACGTAATAGGAGCCCGCCAGCGGATCGACCACCTTGGTGACGCCGGTTTCGTGGCTCAGGATCAACTGCGTATTGCGGGCGATGCGGGCGGAAAATTCCGTCGGCAGAGCGATCGCCTCGTCGAAGGAGTTGGTATGCAGCGACTGCGTGCCGCCGAGCACGGCCGACATCGCCTCGAAAGCGGTGCGGATGATGTTGTTATAAGGATCCTGTTCCTGCAACGAGACGCCGGAGGTTTGGCAATGGGTGCGCAGCATCAGCGAGGAAGCCTTCTTCGGCTGGAACTCCTCCATGATTCGGGCCCAGAGCAGGCGGGCGGCGCGAAGCTTTGCCGCCTCCATGAAGAAGTTCATGCCGATCGCGAAGAAGAAGGAGAGCCTGCCGGCGAAATCATCGACATTGAGGCCCTTGGCAATCGCCGCCCTGACATATTCGCGGCCGTCGGCCAGCGTGAAGGCAAGTTCCTGCACCAGCGTCGCGCCGGCTTCCTGCATGTGATAGCCGGAGATCGAGATCGAATTGAATTTCGGCATCTCCTTGGCCGTATATTCGATGATGTCGGCAACGATCCGCATCGATGGTTCGGGCGGATAGATATAGGTGTTGCGAACCATGAACTCCTTGAGGATGTCGTTTTGGATGGTGCCCGAAAGGTCGGCTCGTGGAACGCCCTGCTCCTCGCCGGCCACGATGAAGGAGGCTAGGATCGGGATGACGGCGCCGTTCATGGTCATCGACACCGACATTTCGCCGAGCGGAATGCCGTCGAACAGGATCTTCATGTCCTCGACGCTGTCGATTGCCACACCCGCCTTGCCGACATCACCTTCGACGCGCGGATGATCGCTGTCATAACCGCGGTGGGTGGCAAGATCGAAGGCGACCGACAGGCCCTTCTGGCCGGCGGCGAGATTGCGGCGATAAAAGGCGTTCGATTCCTCTGCCGTCGAGAAGCCGGCATATTGGCGGATCGTCCAAGGCCGGCCGGCATACATCGTCGCCCGCGGGCCGCGGGTGAAAGGCGAAAAGCCGGGAAGCGAACCAAGGTGCCCGGCGCCGTCGAGATCTTCGGCCGTATAGAGCGGCTTGACGGCAATGCCTTCCGGCGTCTGCCAGGTCAGCTTCTCGGGCGAGGTGCGCAGTTCCTTTTGAGCAAGCTCCGCCCAATCCGACAGCGTCTTCTTCGTCATGTGGTTCCTCCGGCTTTTTTCATCCCCACCCTACCATTTCACAGGCTCCTCGTGCGATAGGGTCCGAACAGGATGACTTTAGGCCGAGCCGGCCTAAAGTCATCCTGTTCTACATTATAGAGTTAGAGCATGATGTCGTCCGAAAACTGCTCACACTTTTCAGCATCATGCTCTTGGATAATTAATGCCAAAAATCCTTGCTTTCTATTGCCGGCTTTGGGAACCGCCTCATGAAGACAATGCAGATCTATGCCTTCGACATGAACTGCGTCGGGCACATCAACCACGGTCTGTGGACGCATCCGCGCGACCGCTCAGCGCACTATACCGATCTCGACTATTGGACGGAGTTTGCCAAGACCGCGGAACGCGGCAAGCTGGACGGCATCTTCCTGGCCGACATCGTCGGTGTCTACGATGTCTACAGGGGTAGCCCGTCGCCGGTGATCGAGACGGGCGCGCAGATCCCGGTCAATGATCCGATGATCCCGATTTCGGCGATGGCCTATGTCACCAAACATCTGGGTTTCGGCGTGACCGTCAACACGACCTATGAGCCACCCTTCCTGCTGGCGCGGCGGATGTCGACCCTCGACCACCTGACCAAGGGACGGATCGGCTGGAATATCGTCACCGGTTATCTCGACAGTGCGGCTCGCAGCATGGGTTTCGACAAGCTGCCGGAACATGATGCGCGTTACGACGCAGCGGAAGAATATCTCGAAATTCTCTACAAGCTCTGGGAAGGCAGCTGGGACGACGATGCGGTGCTGCGTGACAAGGCAGGCGGCGTCTATGCAGATCCCTCCAAAGTGCGCTCTGTCCGTCACGACGGCAAATATTACCGGATGGAAGGCATCCATCTTTCCGAGCCATCGCCGCAGCGAACTCCCCTGCTCTTCCAGGCCGGCGCCTCGGCACGCGGGCAGGATTTCGCCGCACGTCACGCCGAATGCGTCTTCATCGCCGGCCCGAATCCCAAGGCGGCCAAGCCGACCGTCGATGCGCTGCGGGCGAAGGCGAAGGAATTCGGCCGCGGCGCCGACGCATTGAAGATCCTCAGCCTGATCACCGTCGTCGTCGGGCGGACGGAGAAGGAAGCACGGGACAGACTGGAGGACTATCGCCGCCATGCGAGCGTCGAGGCTTCGCTTGCGCATTACTCCGCTTCGACAGGCATCGACTTTTCGAAGTATGGATTGGACGACGTCATCGACCAGAGCTCGACCAACGCCAATCAGTCGGCGCTGGCGGCCATCACGAAACAGGCGCCAAAGCCGGTGACGCTGCGTGACATCATCGACCAGATGGTGCTCGGCAGCCGGATGAAGCCTATGGTCGGCTCGCCCGACCAGATCGCCGATCATCTCACGACATGGATCGAGGAGGGCGACATCGACGGCTTTAATCTGGCGCGGACAGTGGCGCCGGAAAGCCTGCGCGATTTCGTCGACCTGGTCGTGCCGGTGCTGCAGGAGCGCGGCATCTTCAAGGCGGACTATGCTGCAGGACCCTTGCGGCAGAAGCTTTTCGGTGGCGGGAACGGCAGGTTGCCCGCCGCTCATCCCGCCGCCCAGTTTCGGCGCTGACTTATCGATGGTCCAGCCTGGCGACCAGCCGGTCGCCAAGCCACTGGATGCCGCAGACGAGCACGATGAGGACGGCCACCACCGCGATCATCACACTGGTTTCGAAACGTTG
>NZ_VSZV01000138.1:1969-7127 GCF_008919455.1 Rhizobium sp. PEPV16 | reverse complement strand
CTTGCGCTCAACCCGGCAGGCTCCATTCCAATCCTGGAGGATGGCGACCTGATCCTGACCGAATCCTCGGCGATCCTCGTCTATCTCGCCGCCACGGCCGCACCCGAATGGCTCGGCAGCGGTAAGGCCGAGGAAGCGGCGCAGGTGCAGCAATGGCTGTCGTTCTCCGGCCGGCTGCCGGCAAGCCTCGGGGCAGCGCGGCTCCATGAAATGCTGCTGCGTCCCGGCGATATCGGCGCGCTGCAGGCCCAGGGCATCGCCGCGCTTCGCGAGCTTGAAGCCGGGCTTGTCGAGCAGGGTCTTCGCGGCATGCGTTTCCTCGCTGCCGACCGGCCGACAATTGCCGACATCGCCTGCTTTCCCTATGTGGCGCTGGCTCCCGATGGGGGCGTCACGCTGGATGCTTATCCTGCGATCCGGCTCTGGTCCCGGGCGCTGCGTGCCCTCGACAAATTTATCGAGATGCCAGGTATTCACCGGCTGCACGAGCTGAAGCCCGAACCTCAAATCGAACCGGGCGAGGCGTGAGGTGGCTGGATATCTCCTGAAGGACTGCGCAGCCGTGATTGTCGACGAGGGCAAAGGGCCGGTCGTCCATCGCAATGTCGATCTCCTGACCGACGGTCCGGCGATTATGGCGATCGGTGAAAATCTGCGGGCGGAAGCGCTGCCTGCAGGCACGACCGTTCAGGATGCCGCCGGCTGGTTTGTCTATCCGGGCCTCGTCAACACCCATCATCACTTCTTCCAGTGCTTCGTGCGCAACCGCGCTGATCTCGACTGGACGAAGCTTTCGGTGATCGAGTGGCTGGACCAGATCTACCCGATCTTTTCGCAGCTCAACGAGGAGTGCTTTTACCACTCCTCGGTCACGGCGATGGCCGAGATGATCAAGCACGGCTGCACCACGGCCTTGGATCACCAATATAATTTCCCGCGGCACGCCGGAAAGCGGTTGATCGACCGCCAGTTCGAAGCAGCCGATCTGCTCGGCATGCGCTTCCATGCCGGCCGCGGCGGCAACACCCTGCCGAAGTCGGAAGGCTCGACCATTCCCGACGAAATGCTGGAAACGACCGACGAATTCATCGCCGACTGCGCCCGGCTGATCGACACCTACCACGATATCAGCCCCTTCAGCATGCGCCAGGTCGTGGTGGCACCCTGCCAGCCGGTGAATTGCTACCGCGAAACTTTCGTGGAATCGGTGGCGCTGGCGCGCGATCGCGGCGTCATGATGCATACCCATGTCGGCGAAGGCGAAAGCCCGGTCATTCAGGCGCGCCACGGCATGCGCACGGTCGACTATCTGGAAGAACTCGGCTTTGCCGGGCCTGATACCTTCTATGCCCATTGCTGGGAGCTCAACCACGACGAACTCAGGAAGATGGCCGCCAGCGGCACCGGTGTCGCGCATTGCCCGGAACCGGTCTATCTGGTCGGCGCTGAGGTCACCGACATTCCCGCCATGGCCGCCTTCGGCCTGCGCATCGGTCTCGGCTGCGACGGCGCTGCCTCCAACGACAATTCCAACCTGATGCACTGCCTGCATTCCGCCTACATGCTGCAATGCCTCGTCTCCTCCAGCCGCGCCCATCCCGTGCCGCCGCCGGTCGATTTTCTCGGCTATGGCACGGCAGGCGGCGCGAGCCTGCTCGGCCGGCGCGATATCGGCCGGCTGGCGCCGGGCATGGCCGCCGACCTGTTTGCCATTGACACCCGCCGCATGGATTATGTCGGCACGCGCCACGATCCGCTGAGCCTGATTGCCCGCGTCGGCGTCGGCATGGCGACCGATATGACGATGATCAATGGCAGCATCGTCTGGCAGAAGGGCGAATTTCCCGGGCTCGACGAGGCCAAGCTGACTGCCGATGCCGAGGCCGCACTATCCACCGTGAAATTTTAAAAAATCAAAAGAGGGAACTGAGAACATGACCAAACTGACCCGCAGAAACCTGATGACGGCCGCTGCCGCCACCGGCCTCGCCGGCGCGCTCGGCAGCCGGCTTGCTTTCGCCGCCGACGAGCCACTCGGCATCACGCTGGTAATACCCTCGCCCGTCGGCGACGTTGGCTGGGGGCATGCACTTGCCGCCGGGCTCGAGCCGATCAAGGCCGCTTACGGCGACAAGGTGAAGGTCACCGTGCTTGAGAATATCGCCGAAGGCCCGGACGCCGACCGCATCATGAACAAGACCGTCGCCGACGGAAACAAGTTCCTGATCGCCGGCTCTTTCGGCTATCAGAACGGCGCCTTGCAGATCGCCCGTCGCGATCCGAGCGTGACCGTTCTGCACGCCTCGGGCTTCCAGGTCGCTCCGAACTTTTCGCCTTTCGCCGCCAAATATTTCCAGGGCACCTACCTGCTCGGCATGGCTGCGGCAGCACTTTCCAAGACCGGCAAACTCGGCTCTGTCTCCGCCTTTGCCATCCCCGAGCTCATTACCTCGATCAACGCCTTTACGCTCGGCGCCCAAGCCGTCAAACCCGATATCGAGGTCTCGGTGGTCTGGGTGAACTCATGGTTCGATCCGGCCAAGGAGCAGGAAGCCGCAAAGGCCCTGATCGCGCAGAAGTGCGACGTGATCTTCTCCAACGCCCAGGACACACCGTCTGTCATTTCGGCCTGTGAGGAAGCCGGCGTCTACGCCTTCAACCTCAATTCCTCAATGAAGAAATATGCGCCCAAAACCTATCTCGGCTGCATCGCGACCGACTGGTCGCCGTTCTTCAAGGCTTCGGTCGATGCCCATCTCGCCGGCACGTTCAAGGGCGCCAATGCGTTCCTCGGTGTTGCCGAAAAGGTCGTGGAGGTGGTCGACTGGAATCCTGATATTCCGGCTGACGTGATGACCAAGATCAAGGAGATCGAGGTAAAGATCGCCGATGGCAGCTTCTCTCCCTTCACCGGGCCGATCGCCAAGGCCGACGGCAGCGAAGCTGTCGCATCCGGTGCGACCATGGCCGACCCCGAGATCATCGCCATGAACTGGCACGTCAAGGGCGTGTCCACGCCGCTGCCGAAATAAGTCATGACCACCCCGCTCCTGTCGCTGCGCGGCATTTCGAAGAGCTATGGCCAGATCCATGCCAATCAGGCCATCGATCTGGACGTGGCGCCGCAATCGATTCATGCGATCCTCGGGGAAAACGGGGCGGGAAAATCGACGCTGATGAAGCTGATCTACGGCGTCGAGCAACCGGACGGCGGAGAGGTCATCTGGGAAGGAAATCCGTTGCGCCTCGCCTCCCCCGCCGAGGCGAGGCGCAATGGCATCGGCATGGTCTTCCAGCATTTCTCGCTGTTCGAGACCCTGACTGTCCTGGAGAATATTCGGCTGGTCGTGCCGGGCCGCAAGGCTGAGCTCAAGGAACGCATTCGGACGCTGGGACGGGAATTCGGTCTCGAAGTCGACCCGCTTGCCCATGTGCATGCGCTGTCTGTCGGCGAGCGGCAACGGGTGGAGATTATCCGAAGCCTGATGACCAATCCGAAGCTGCTGATCCTCGACGAGCCCACCTCCGTCCTGCCGCCGCAACTGGTAGAGAGGCTCTTCGACACGCTGCGACGGCTGCGCGACGGCGGCGTTTCCATCCTGTTGATCTCCCACAAGCTCGAAGAAATCCGGGCGATCTGCGACCGGGCGACGATCCTGCGCGGCGGACGCGTGACCGGGGATGTCGACCCGCGTGAGCATGATGCTCATGACCTTGCCCGCATGATGATCGGCCATGACATGCCGGCGACGATGTCGGCGCTGCCACTGTCTGGTGGGGAAAAGCGGCTGGAGATCATCGGTTTGGACTATCAGCCCGATGATCCCTTCGCGGTGCCGCTCTCCGGCATCAGCCTCGAAGTTCGTGCTGGCGAAATCCTCGGGATCGCCGGCATTTCGGGCAACGGTCAAAGCGAGCTTGCCGCGTTGATTTCAGGTGAGACGGTGCTGGGGCGCGACCAGCGCGACCGGATCTACATGATGGGTATGGATGTCGGCAGGCTCGATGCCGCCGGGCGGCGGACGCTCGGATTTGCCTTCGTTCCGGAAGACCGGCTCGGACGCGGTGCCGTGCCCGAAATGTCGCTCGTCCTCAACAGCCTGCTGACGGCCCATCCGCTCAAACTTTTGCGCCACGGACTCGTCGACAGGGCGCGAGCGACGGCGTTCACCGATGATTGCATCCGTCAGTATGATGTGCGCACACCCGGCCCGGATGCGGAAGCCGGCACCCTGTCCGGCGGCAATCTGCAGAAGTTCATCGTTGGTCGCGAAATTATGCTGTCTCCCAAATTGCTTTTCCTGGCGCAGCCGACCTGGGGCGTCGATATCGGCGCCGCGTCAGCCATCCGCAGCCGTCTGGTCGCATTGCGCAATCAGGGCATGGCGATCCTCGTCATTTCCGAGGAGCTGGAAGAACTGTTCGAGCTCTGCGATTCCATCCAGGTGCTGCATCACGGCCGGCTCAGCCCGCCGCTCGCAACGCGGGATACGAAGCCCGAGGAGGTCGGCCGATACATGATCGGGGCACAAGCCTCGGCTGAGAAAGTCCAGCAATGAGCACTTGGTCCCTTGCTTTCGTTCCCACCCTGGTCCGCCGGGAGCGCGCCTCGCTTGCCGCGGCCCTGTGCGCGCCTGTCATAGCGCTGGCGGGAGCGATCGCACTTAATCTCGGCCTCTACGTTTTGATGGGCCGCGACCCTGTCGCGGTTGTCTATGCGATGCTTTTCGAGCCGTTCCTCTCCTGGGCGTCATTTTCGGAAGTGCTTTTAAAGGCAGGCCCGCTCCTCCTGATCGCGCAGGGGCTGGCGATCGGCTTTCGCGCCAAGGTCTTCAACATCGGCGCCGAAGGCCAGTTCATTCTCGGCGCGATTTTCGCCTCCGCCATACCGGTCTGGCTTCCGCAAGCGACGGGCCAGTGGATCTGGCCGGCAATGCTGCTGCTTGGTGCAATCGGCGGCGCAGTTTGGGCTTCGCTCACCGCCTTCTGGCGCGTACGCCTCAACGCCAACGAGATTCTCGTTTCTTTGATGCTGAGCCTCGTTGCGGCGCAGCTGCTGAATTATCTGCTGCTCGGCCCCTGGAAGGATCCGAATGGCTTCAACTTCCCCCAGTCGGTGATGTTTCAGTACGATGCGATGGTGCCGACCCTGATTGCC
>NZ_VSZV01000138.1:0-1912 GCF_008919455.1 Rhizobium sp. PEPV16 | reverse complement strand
GTCGATTGCGGCCTGGGTCTTCATGCAGAGGAGCTTCATCGGTTACAAGCTGGAGGTCGGCGGTCTGGCGCCGCGGGCTGCCGGCTATGCCGGCTTTAAGGAAGGTTGGGCGATCTGGCTTTCGCTGCTGATCGGTGGTTTTGCAGCCGGTCTTGCGGGGGCTGCCGAAGTAGCCGGTCCGCTCGGCCAGCTGCAGCGTTCGGTCGCGAGCGGTTATGGCTATGCGGCCATCATCGTCGCCTATCTCGGCGGCCTGCATCCGATCGGCATCGTGGTCTCGGCGCTGGTCATGGCGGTCATCTATATCGGTGGCGACAATGCAATGGTCTCGGCCAACCTGCCGATCGCCGCCGTCCGTGTCTTCCAGGGCAGTCTGCTGCTCGCTTACCTGATCGCCGTCGCCTTCGTGCGCTATCGCCTTGAATGGCGCCGCGCCGCTCACCGGAGCCCCTTATGAACGCCATCGAGTTCATTCTTGCCGGCATGCTCGCGGCTGCGACACCGTTTCTTCTGGCAGCCCTCGGCGAACTGGTGGCCGAGCGCGCCGGCGTCCTCAACCTCGGGGTCGAGGGATTGATGGCCTTGGGTGCCGTGCTCGCCTTCATCGTCGTCTATCAGGGCGGCGGACATCTCCTGGCTTTCGTCGTCGCCGGGCTCGGCAGCGCTGTCCTTTCGCTGCTCTTCGCCTTCGTCACTCTGGGATTTCGGGCAAACCAGGTGGCAGCGGGCCTTGCCATCGGCATTCTCGGCCAGGGCCTTTCCGCGCTTTTCGGCAAGACCTATGAAAGCCTCACGGTCAGGGGACTTCCCAAGCTCGCCCTTCCCGGGTTTTCGGATCTGCCGGTTGTCGGTGGCCTTTTCGTCCAGGACATCGTCGTGTGGATTTCACTCGCCGCGACCCTGGCTCTGTGGGCGATATTTGCCTACACCAAACTTGGCCTCATTGTCCGCGCCGTCGGCGAGAACCCCAAGGCCGCTCACGCCATCGGCTATTCGGTGATATCAGTGCGCGTCCTCGCCATCGCCTTCGGCGGCGCGATGGCCGGCTTCGCCGGCGCCTATGCGTCGGTGGTCTATACCCCACTCTGGGCCGACGGGATGATTGCCGGGCGCGGCTGGATCGCCATCGCCCTCGTCGTCTTCGGGACTTGGCTCACCGGCCGTATCTTTCTCGGCGCCTGCCTCTTCGGCGCGGTCTCGCTGATGGGGCTTGCAGCCCAGGCAACCGGATTGGACGTTCCCTCGCAGCTGCTGTCGAGCCTGCCATATCTCGTCACGATCATCGTGCTCGGCATCATCTCCGCTGACCGCCGCCTGCTCAAACTGAACGGCGTCGCTTCGCTCGGCGAACCATTCGAGTGATAATCTCGGCTTTGCGGTGCCAGCGCGGCGGCCGAGCCGCGCGCGTGCGCTGCACAAATAGTTGCTCTCGCGACTGCGATCACAGCAGTAATAGCACAAAATGTCGGCATAAAGTAATCACGCCTAAAGTATAGGCAGTTATAGATTCATCGGATTTCTCATTTTACTTCAGGCTGTTACCAGCATTCAGCAGAACTGGCACGCTGCTTGCAAGTTCTGAGAGGCATCGGTCAATGGCGACCGGCGCAGATAGGCGCGGCATAAGCGCCTACATTAGACACCGACGTCGCAAGGTCTTTGCTCCGGGATTCCCCCATCCCCTGGACGCAATTTCCGGCGGCGTTTTTTTGTGTCCAAATTCAGCCAGCAGAGGGAACCTGCGCATGACAAAGAATTTGCAGACTGGGATTTCGACAACCGGCATTACCCGCCGCAGCATGCTCAAGACGACCGCAGCGGCTGCCCTCATCGGCGCCGTCAAGACCGCCTTTCCGTCCGGCGCCTTCGCAGCCGGAGCAGGCCCTGAGGTGAAAGGTGCCAAGCTCGGCTT
>NZ_VSZV01000031.1:0-1046 GCF_008919455.1 Rhizobium sp. PEPV16 | reverse complement strand
GAAACTCCGGCCGATCTTGAGCATCACGATTGCCTGACCTTCAATTTCCGGCGCGCCAGACCCACTTGGCCGTTTCGTCACGAAGGGCGGGATATTGCGCAGCCGGTCAAGGGCAGTATCGTCGTCAACAATGGCGAGACGATGAAGCAGATGGCGCTGGCAGGCGCCGGCATTGCTCGTGTCGGTTTGTTTCATGTGGCCGAAGAGATTGCAGCGGGACGGCTTGTCCCGCTGCTCGAGGCGCACAATCCGGGAGACCTTGAACTGGTGCATGCCATCTATGTCGGTGGCGGCCCACTGCCCCACCGCGTGCGTGCGTTTATAGAGCATATGATTGCGACGCTGGAGGGCACTCCGCTGCTGCAAGGGATTGCCCTCCCCTAGCTGGCAGAAAGGAGAAATTAGCCATCTCCCTTATTCAGTCAATGCTTCAATCTGATAACCAACGCGATCGGTACGAGCCGCCGATTTAATCTCAGTGGGGTTCGCAACACCTTCACAACAAAAGCAAGACACCCGGCGCTGGATCTCTGCCGGAGCGAGATGAAGAGGCGGTCATCCCCGGATCAGGGTGAGCGATCCACGACTTGGTTTGCAGTGAACGATTGCCCCTGACGATCGCCCTGAGCATGCTGGTCAAATCGGGTGATCTCCGTCGACAGGTCGCGGCTTGATTTTTGTCACGCCCGACGTATCGACGTGGTAACTAGGCGTAGATTTTATCACCAAATGGTGCTATTTAAAGCGTCAGGACAAGGATAAGAAACGATGCGATCGACTATCAATCTCGACGACACTCTCATGGAAAGGGCCAGGTCCCTGACCGGCACAAAAGAAACCGCTGCTCTAGTCCGCCAGGCGTTGGAGACGCTCGTCCGAGTAGAGTCGGGAAAACGCCTCATCGCGCTCGGCGGAACTATGCCCGATGCAGAGGCAGCTCCACGTCGCCGAAGCGCAGCTGCCAAGTGATACTGGCAGACACTTCTATATGGATCGATCATTTCCGCCATCTTGATGCAGAGCTTCGGACGATCATTGAGGACGAT
>NZ_VSZV01000144.1:0-7264 GCF_008919455.1 Rhizobium sp. PEPV16 | reverse complement strand
CGATGCCTCCATATCGGAGCGGTTGATGATCGTCACCGTTTCGGCCTCGGTGCCGCCTTCGCCGTTGACCGGGTTGATCAGCGCGGCGACGATGCGCAGCGACGAGGCGACGATCGGCTGCGGCCGGCGCGTGCCTTCGCCGCGGCCCTGGCCGCCACGGCTGTCGGAAACCGGATGGCCGGTCGCCGCATCGGTATTCCAGTTTTGCGACTGAAAGCAGAGGAAGATCGCCGCCCATTCGTCGGTATCGTTGAAATGGACGAGCAGCGCGCCGTCCTGGTTCGGCCCGTTGGTGGCCTTGAAGCTGCCGCCATCGCCCTGGTTCATGTGGATGTCGTGGATGCCGTTGCCCGGCTCGAAACCGAAATATTGGTCGGGCTTGTTGTGCTCGGGGCCCCAGGCCTCGCCGAAGGCATAGAAATGGATGTCGGAATCGGCAATGCCTTCCTCGACGATCGGCTCGATGAATTCCCTGAGATCGTTCTTCGGGCCGGAGAGCTGGAAGGGCGCGACATTCATGTCCTCGCGCTCGATCAGCCCGCCGCGGACGTAGTCGATCGCAAGCTCCGGACGGTCCTTGCGGATGTCGGTCAGGCCCATCGGCAGGGCTTCGAGCGCGTCCGTCAGTGCCGGATGCTTGAAATCGACGATGTTGGCATAGAGCAGGTCGTGGGGCGACATCTTAGAGCGGACATTCAGAGCGATCCGGTAGCTGACGCCGTCCGCCTCGATGCGGATCTCGATATGGGGATCGTTGTCGTCATCAAGGGCGAGTGCGCTCGCCGTACCCTTCAGGACCTTGTAATTCTTCAGCATAGAGAACCTCGCAGGGGTGGCGGGATCTTACGCTAACACGGCGAAAGTGCATCTTTTGTGACGGCTAAAGTATGACGCGATCTTTCAGATTCGCCTGCCACACTTTAGGTCTTTGATTTGAGCATGTCGTGGTCGCAAAACCGCTGCACACTTTTGCGCGACGTGCTTTGTCTTCCGCTGTGCAATGCTTGATCCGCTATCGGCTATTGCTCCAGATGCGGTCCGAAAAGTTCGAGATCGGCTTCACCAAGCCTGTCGCTCACCGTGTTCAGCTGGTGCCAGTAGGGATAGATCACCGGCGGCAGGCTGATCGCGTCGAGGCGCTTGCGCTCCTCGTCCGTGAGTTTCAGCTCGGCGGCGGCGATGTTGTCGCGGAACTGGGCTTCGGTGCGGCCGCCGATGATGACCGAGGTGACCGCCTTGCGGCCGATCAGCCAGGCGAGCGCAACTTGAGCGGCGGAAACGCCGCGTTCCTCACCGATCGCGACCAGCGTCTCGACGATATTCCAGAGGCGGTTCTCGTCGCGAATCGGCGGTTCGGTCCAGCCGGCGAACTGGCGCGTACCTTCGGGCACTGCCTGGTTGCGGCGATGTTTGCCGGACAGCAGGCCGCCGGCCAGCGGGCTCCAGACCAGCACGCCGAGACCCTGGTCGATCGAGATTGGCAGCAGCTCGTATTCGGCGTCGCGGGCTTCCAGCGTATAGTGGATCTGCTGGCTCACGAAACGCTGGTACCTGTGCTCGTTGGCGATGCCGAGCGCCTTCATGATGTGCCAGCCGGAATAATTCGAGCAGCCGACATAACGCACCTTGCCCTGCCTGATCAGGGTATCGAGAGCTTCCATCGTCTCTTCGAGCGGCGTCTGACCATCCCATTCATGTACTTGGTAAAGGTCGATGACATCGGTCTTCAGGCGCTTGAGGCTCGCCTCGCATTCGCGGATCAGGTGGTAGCGCGACAGACCCTGGTCGTTCGGGCCGTCGCCCATGCTGAAGCGGGCCTTGGTGGCGAGCAACACGCCTTGCGGCCGCTTACCGGAGAGCACGTCACCGATGATGTTTTCGCATTCGCCTGATGAATAGGCGTTGGCGGTGTCGATCAGGTTGATGCCGGCATCGATGCACATATCGATCATCTTTTTCGCCTCGGAGATGCCGAGATCGCCGACCATCTTCGCCCAACCGACGCCGCCGAAGGTCATCGTGCCCATCGTCAATGTCGAAATCTTCAGGCCGGAACGGCCGAGCAGACGATATTCCATTGAAACTCCTCCTTTAAACGAGACTGACGTACCTCAACGCTCAGAGATGGCAATGGCGGCGTGTTCACGGCAGCGTGAGACTTAGGCAAGATTCTGACGCCGGCATCTTCCGGCCATGCGGCGGCTATGGCCGATCACGAGCCGGGCGGCAGATCGTACAATATGTCATCGGCTTGTCGACGGAAATCGTTTTGGCACAGTCGACGCGCTGGAGGCCGCATCAGCTCTCGTGCTTGTCCTTCTTGTGAATATTGTCGCGAAGCGAAGCAATCGTGTCCCGAATCTTACTGACAGTCTCGGCGTCGAGACCAACGGCCTTGCCGATGCAGTCGAACACATGGGTGGCACGGCTCTTGAGAGCCAGTCCCTTCTCCGTCAGGCGCAAGAGCACCTGGCGCTCATCGGCGGGATTGCGGTTACGGGTGACGAGGCCGACATTTTCCAGCCGCTTCAGCAGCGGGGTGAGGGTGCTGGAGTCGAGAAAAAGCGTCTCGCCGAGATCCTTCACCGTGCGGTCGTCGCGCGCCCACAAGGCGGTCATGACCAGGAATTGCGGATAGGTGAGTTCCAGCTCGTCGAGCAGGGGACGGTAAAGCTGGTTAAAGGCGTGGCTTGCCGAATAGATCGAGAAGCACAGCATTTCATCGATCTTGGGCACGTCGGCGAGATCATTCGATGTGGTGTCTGTCATCATGCTCTCCTCTGGCTTCAATATAATTTGTGCGCGATCTGTTTGCAAGCTATTGACGCGCCGGAAGAGAGGAACTAGATAAATCGTGTACAAATAAATCGCTTACAAATTAAATGATGAACTTAAGAGCCGGAAAGCACGTCAACTCCGCTTCGGCTCTTGTGATATCCAACCGAAGAAAGGAATGACCAATGTTCAAGTTTGCTGCTGCCGTCGCCCTGGCCGGCGCTCTTCTTTCCGGTGCTGCCGTTGCCCAGCCGGCCAAGCCGACCGTTGTCCTCGTCCATGGCGCCTTTGCCGATTCATCCAGCTGGAACGGCGTCGTCGAAATCCTGCGCAAGGATGGCTTTTCTGTCGTGGCAGCCGCCAATCCGCTGCGCAGCGTTTCTAGCGACGCTGCCTATGTCTCCGACGTGGTTGGCAGCATCGCCGGCCCTGTAGTTCTTGTCGGTCACTCTTATGGCGGCCAGGTCATTTCGACCGCGGCCAACGGCCACGACAATGTCAGGTCGCTGGTCTATGTCGCGGCCTTCGCGCCGGATGCCGGAGAATCGGTCGCAGATCTCGCCGGCAAGTTTCCGGGCGGTACGCTGAGCGGAGCGCTGGCGACCCCGGTAAAGCTCAGCACCGGCGGTGTCGATCTCTATATCGACCAGGCCAAGTTCCATGATCAGTTCGCCAGCGACGTGCCGGCCGAGCAGGCGGCCCTGATGGCGGCTGCCCAACGTCCGGTCACCGAGGCCGCCCTGACCGAAAAATCCGGCGAGCCCGCCTGGAAGAAGCTGCCGTCGTGGTTTGTCTACGGCACCGGCGACAAGAACATCCCCGCTGCAGCCCTTGGTTTCATGGCCGAGCGGGCAAGCTCGAAGAGGACCGTCGTGGTCGATGGCGCCTCCCACGTCGTGATGGTGTCGCATCCCGAGAAGGTGGCGGAACTGATCGAAGAGGCTGCAAAGTAGTATTCGATCCGAGGGCCACGGCGCGCGAGCGCCGTGGCCCTCGGATGTTGTGAGCCTGATCATTCGGCTTGAGAATGCCGCCGTCGTTAAAGCCGGGCTCAGCCCGTTCCATTCGATGCCGACACAGCAGCCCTGGAGAGGTCACGACCGGTCGGTGGCAAAGTAGTGGCGCAGGGCGTGGACCAACCGACGCGCCCTGTCACATCTCTGTCAACGACCCCTAATAAGGGAGGGACATCGAAATCGAGGATCCTTCCCATGAAAACGATCGTTTCTGCCGCAGCCCTTGTCGCCGCGAGCCTCTTTGCCATTCCGGCTTCGGCCGCAAACCTCGTTCTCTACACCAGCCAGCCGAACGAAGACGCGCAGGCGACGGTCGATGGCTTCATGGCCGCCAATCCCGATATCAAGGTCGACTGGGTACGCGACGGCACGCCGAAGATCATGGCGAAACTCCAGGCCGAGATCCAGGCCGGCAATCCGGTTGCCGACATTCTCCTCATCGCCGACGTGGTGACGCTGGAGCGCCTCAAGGAAGACGGCAAGCTCTTGGCCTACAAGTCGCCCGAAGCCGCAGGGTACGATGCCGCCCTTTATGACGCCGACGGCTATTACTACTCGACCAAGCTGATCACCACCGGCATCATTTACAACACCTCGGCCGCCATGAAGCCTGCGAGCTGGAAGGACCTGACCAAGCCGGAAGCCAAGGGCCTCGTCACCATGCCGAGCCCGCTTGCCTCGGGTGCGGCCCTCATCCACGCCCAGACGCTCGCCGCCGTTCCCGGCCTCGGCTGGGATTTCTACAAGTCGCTTGCGGAAAACGGCGCGATTGCAGCCGGTGGCAACGGCGCCGTGCTGAAGTCGGTCGCCTCGGGCGAAAAGGCCTATGGCATGGTCGTTGACTACATGCCGATCCGCGAGAAGGCCAAGGGGGCGCCTGTCGAGTTCGTCTTCCCGAGCGAAGGCGTTTCGGCCGTCACCGAGCCGGTCGGCATCCTTGCCAGCACCAAAAATGCCGATGCCGCCAAGAAATTCGTCGATTACGTGCTCTCCGAAAAGGGCCAGGAGGGTTTCCTGAAGCTCGGCTACATCCCGGCCCGCAACGGCATGAAGCTGCCGGACGGCTTCCCGGCACGCGACACCATCAAGGTCCTGCCGATAAAGGCCGCAGAGGCGCTGAAGAATACCGACCAGGATCTGAAGACCTTCTCGGGCATCTACGGCTCGAACTGATCGTTTCATGCACGGATACATCAAAACCGGAAACAGCCAGCCCGCCGGGCTGTTTCCTTTTATCGTCGTGGTCGTCCTGTTCCTCAGCGTGCTGCCGCTCGCTCGTCTCGCCATGGTCGGGATCGCAGCCTTCGCCAGCGGCGGCGTGATTGATGTTCTGAGCGAAGCCTCGCTCTGGTCGGCGACCTATTACACCATCGTCACCGCCATTTTGGGCACAATCATCTCGCTCGTCATCGGCTGCCTCTTTGCCTTCCTGCTGACGCTGACCGATATCCGCGCCAAGGGGCTGCTCAGCTTCTTCTTCGTGCTGCCGATGATGATTCCGCCGCAGGTGACGGCGCTTGCCTGGGTGCAGATGTCAGGCCCCTCCAGCCCGCTGCTGAAGGCGCTGCATATCGCCCCGCCACTCGGCTCGCCGCAGCCGCTCTATTCGGTAGGCGGCATTGCGCTGCTCTATGGCGTGCAGCATGCGCCGCTGGTCTATCTGGCGCTTCGGGCCGGGCTGATGACGCTGCCGCGCGATGGGGTCGAAGCCGCACGGCTTTCCGGCGCTTCCAGCTTGCGGGTGTTCGGCGATATCATCCTGCCGCTGTCGCTGCCCGGCATCGTTGCGGGCGCGGCGATCTCCTTCGTCTCTTGCACCGGCAATTTCGGCATTCCGGCCATTCTCGGCATTCCGGCCTCGATCTTCACGCTGCCGACGTTGATCTTCACTAAGTTCTCCGCCTTCACTAGCCGCACCTTCGGTGATGTCGCCGTGCTCTCGGCGATCATCGCCATCATCTCGGTCGTCGGGCTGATAATCCAGGACCGGGCGTTGCGCGGCCGCGACTACCGCGTCATCGGGCTATCTGGGGCGAGTGCGGCCTTCGAACTCGGCGCCTGGCGCCTGGTCTTCACACCGCTCGTCTGGGCGATCCTGTTCTTCATGCTGGCAGCACCCTTCTTCGCGCTTGTCGCCGGCGCGCTGGTGCCGGCATATGGCGTGCCGCTCACCTTCAAGACGATGTCGCTGCATGCCTTTGAGGAGATCCTGTTCCGGCAGGCGGTGACGCGCACCGCCTTTATCAATTCGCTGTCGCTTGCCGGCGCGACCGCGCTTGGTCTCCTTGTGGTGACGGTGCTTGCGGCCTACGCGCTGACGCGGCGCAGGGATGCGGCGTCCCGCATCGTCTCCAGCCTGATCGAGATACCCTATTCGCTGCCCGGCATCGTCATGGCGGTCTGCTTCATCCTGGTGTTCGCAGCACCGATCCCGATCCTCCACGTCTCGCTCTACGGCACGATCTGGATCATCCTGATCGCCTATTTCTCCTCGTTCTTCGCCGTCAGCCTGAAGCCCGTGGTCAGCGCCTTTCATCAACTCGATCCGGCGCTGGAAGAGGCGGCGCGGCTTTCCGGCGCCGGCTTCTTCCGCAGGCTTGCCGATATCATCGTGCCGCTGATTGCGCCGGCCGCCGGCGCCTCCGTTATTCTTGTCTTTCTGATTGCCTGCAACGAGCTGACGATCTCGGCACTCCTCTGGTCTGCCGGCACACAGACGCTCGGCGTCGCCATCTACAATCTCGACGACAGCGGCAGTTCCGATCTTGCCTCGGCGCTTTCGGTGCTCGTCGTGCTCATGGTCGTCGTCATGATGCTGCTGCTCGAACTTCTGGCGAAACGCCTGCCGAAAGGGGTGGTCCCATGGCGAAGCTGATTCTCAACCGGGTCGCCAAGGATTTCGGCACCGGTCGCGCAGCCGTCAGCGATTTCTCGCTCGATGTGCGTAAGGGTGGCTTCCTGGCGCTGCTCGGGCCTTCCGGCTGCGGCAAGACGACGGTGCTGCGCATGATCGCCGGTTTCGAGACGCCCACCGACGGCTCGATCCGTCTCGGCGAGCGGCTGCTTGCCGACGCCGCGCAGTCGCTGCCGCCGGAAAAGCGCAATATGGCGATGGTCTTCCAATCCTACGCGCTCTGGCCGCATATGAGCGTCGCCGACAATGTCGGTTATCCCCTCAAGGTGCGCGGCATATCAGGCGAAGCCTACCGGGCGAAGGTGCGCGATGCGCTCGGCACCGTCAGGCTCGCCGACTACGCCGAACGGCGTCCGGCCGATCTTTCCGGCGGCCAGCGACAGCGCGTGGCGCTTGCCCGCTGCCTGGTGACATCGCCGGACGTCGTGCTGCTTGACGAGCCGCTTGCCAATCTCGACCGGCACCTGAAACAGGAGATGGAGGAGACTTTTCGCGAGTTCCACCAGCGCTCGGGCGCGACGATGATCTACGTCACCCACGACCAGAGCGAGGCGATGGC
>NZ_VSZV01000013.1:0-513 GCF_008919455.1 Rhizobium sp. PEPV16 | reverse complement strand
CCCCCGTCAACGTCCACTCGGTCAACTGGCTGTGGATCAACAAGGCGGTGATGGACAAGATCGGCGGCACTGAGCCGAAGACCTTCGAGGATCTGATCGCGCTACTCGACAAGGCGAAGGCCGCAGGCGTCATCCCGCTGGCGCTCGGTGGCCAGAACTGGCAGGAAGCGACGATGTTCGATTCCATCGTGCTGTCGACCGGCGGGCCGGAATTCTACAAGAAGGCCTTCAACGATCTCGACGAGGAATCGCTGAAGTCCGACACGATGAAGAAGTCGTTCGATAATCTGGCGACGATCATCAAGTATGTCGACCCGAACTTCTCGGGCCGCGACTGGAATCTCGCAACCGCCATGGTCATCAAGGGTGATGCGCTGGTGCAGGTGATGGGTGACTGGGCCAAGGGCGAATTCGTCGCCGCCAAGAAGACGCCGGATACCGACTTCCTGTGCTACCGCTTCCCCGGTACCGACGGCAGCGTGGTCTACAACTCCGACATGTTCGGCATGTTCA
>NZ_VSZV01000281.1:14232-23678 GCF_008919455.1 Rhizobium sp. PEPV16 | reverse complement strand
GCGGCAGCCCCTCGGCGATCGGATGCGAGGGATTGACCACCCAAACGCGCTCCAGGTCGCCTTCCGGCGTCTCGCGCCAGGAAAGGTTGGCATTGGTCCCCATCAGCCGGCGGAAGAGCTTGGAATGATGGCCGGAATGCAGGACCAGCAGGCCCATGCCCTTCAGCACGCGCTGCTGCACGCGGTCGATCAGCCCGTCGCTGACCTCTTCATGCGCCATGTGCCCCCACCAGAGCAGCACGTCGGTATCATTGAGCACGGAATCCGGCAGCCCTTCATCCGGATCGTCTAGCGTACCGCGGCGAACCTCGAAATCGGGGTGGGCGATACCGGCAGCGATCGCTCCGTCGATACGATCAGGATAGATATCCTGAACTTCCTTGTGGACCTGCTCGTGGCGTCCTTCGTTCCAGATCGTGACCTTGATTGTCATGTCATTCCTCGATGTGTTTCAAGCGGTTGCCGAGCGGATTACCCGGCCGGCGGAATCAAACAGATGGCAACCGGCGCGCTCGGCAGTCAGCGACACGCGATCGCCGGGGCGAATGGTCATGTCGCCTTCCGTGCGTACGACGATCGGCTGCTGCTGCGAACCGACTGTCAGATAGGTCTCCACGCCCAAACGCTCGACGATGACGACCTCGGCCGAAAAATCACCCTGCCCTTGGGGTGCGAGCTTCAGATGTTCCGGCCGAATGCCGAGTTTCGCCTCGCCCTGCTGCACGGCGCCATTGGCGTCTGAAAGGTCGATGGAAAGGCCGAGCGGGCTTTCCAGATGCACCTTGCCGGCATCCCGGCGCGTCGCCGTCATCGGCAGCACGTTCATCTTTGGCGAGCCGATGAAGGTTGCGACAAACTCGTTATCGGGCTGATGGTAGAGATCCATCGGCGCGCCCTGTTGAGCGACGACGCCCTTGTTCAGCACGACGATACGGTCCGCCATCGTCATCGCTTCGACCTGGTCGTGCGTGACATACACGACTGTCGCTTTCAGCTCGCGGTGCAGGCGCTGCAGCTCGGCGCGCATCTGCACGCGCAGCGCCGAATCGAGGTTCGACAGCGGCTCGTCGAACAGGATCAGCGCCGGTTTCTTGATGATGGCGCGGCCGATCGCCACGCGCTGGCGTTGGCCGCCGGAAAGCGCGGCCGGGCGTCGGTCGAGGTAGTCGGTGAGCTGCAGGATTTCGGCGACAGCTTCCACCTGCCGGCGGATCTCCGCCTCCGGCACTTTCTTCAGGCTGAGCGAAAAGCCGATATTTTCGGCAACGCTCATATGCGGATAGAGTGCATAGGACTGGAACACCATGGCGATGCCGCGCTTGTCGGGCGGCACGTCGTTGATGCGTGTGCCGTTAAGGATGAGGTCGCCCTCGTCGATGCCTTCGAGGCCGGCGATCATCCGCAGCAGCGTGGACTTGCCGCAGCCGGACGGACCGACGAAAACCGCGAATTCGCCGTCTTCCACGGTGATGTCGACGCCCTTGATGACCTCGAGCGCGCCGTAGAATTTGCGAACGTTTCTGAGATTGATCATCTGTTTCTCTTTCTTGATCTCAGCCCTTCACGCCGCCCGAAAACGTCTGGACGAGGAAGCGCCGCGCAAAACCGAAGGCGACGACGGCAGGCAGCAGATAGATGAATGCCAGCGCGGTCAGCAGGCCGTAATCGATCTCGTTGATGCGCAGGAAGGCGCGGAAAAGACCGAGCGGCAGCGTCTGCAGCTCCGGCGACGACAGGAAGATCAGCGGCAAGAGGAAATCGCCCCAGGCCGACATGAAGGCGAAGAGCCCGGCGGCGGCAAGCCCGGGCAGTGCCAGCGGGATCAGCACCCGGCGGATGCGCTGGAAGAGTGTTGCCCCATCCATCAGCGCCGCCTCCTCATAGTCCCTCGGCAGCCCGTCGAAGAAGGTCTTCATGATCCAGAGCGCCAACGGCAATTGCATCGTCGCAAGCACCAGGATCAACCCGAGATAACCGTCGATGAAGCCGGTCCAGCGCATGATGTCGCGGGCATAGCTGCCGAAGATCGGCCTGAGCACCGCCGCTTCCGCGTTATTCAGCGTCAGCAGGAATTTGTAGAGCGGCACGACCAGCGCCGTCGGCGGCAGCACCCGGATGAGCAGGATCGCGTAGAGGAAGGGCAGCTTCCACCAGGCCCGGGTGCGCGACAGGGCATAACCGCCGAGCCCGGAAAGCACCATGACGAGCAGCGTCGCGCTAGCGACCACGAAGAGCGAGTTGAACAGCCACTTCGCCCCGTCCTCCTTGGTGAAGACTCTGACATAGTTGGCGAAGGTCCACTGCTCCGGCCAGTGCAGGAAGAGCTGGGCATTGCCGTCGAGCGAGGCAAGCAGCACCCAGAAGAAGGGCACCGCGCAGAAGATCGAGATCAGCGACAGCGTCGCATAGGCGATGAGGTCGGAGCGACCCTTGTTTGCGGTTTCGCTCGGGGAAACGACGGCCATGTCAGACCTCCACCTTCATGGCCCGGACATAGGCGATACCCAATATCAGCGAGATGACGAGCGCGACGACGGCGACCGCAGCACCATAACCCAGCTGGAACGACGTAAAGGACTGGTTGTAGATATAGATGCTGACCACCTCGGTTGCTCCGCCCGGTCCGCCGCGCGTCAGCGCATAGACGAGGCCGAAAACGGCGATGGTGGAGACGGCCGAGATCAGCATATAGAGCAGGATCGTCGGCATCATCAGCGGCAGGGTGATGCGGCGGAACATCTGCGACGGTGTCGCGCCGTCCATGCGGGCCGCCTCGTAGATCTCCGCCGGAATGGTGCTGAGGCCGGCCGTCAACAGGATCATCGCCGTGGCGATGCCGCGCCAGGTGTTGACGACGATGATCATCGACAGCGGGAAGACCTGCAGCCAGTCGGCCGGCGTGATGCCGAAGAAGCTGACGATGCGGCTGAGTGTGGCATTGTCGCCGCCCGCCAGCATCGAGATCCACATGAAACCGGCGACGACTTCAGGGGCCGCGTTCGGCAACAGGATGATCGACGAGAACACCCGCCGAAAGCGGATCGGCCGGCGCAGCGCAATTGCCGAGATCAGGCCGAGCACGAACTGGCCGATCACCGCCGAACCGATGACGAAGACGAAGGTGACGAACAGCGAATTCCAGAACTTCGCGTCGTTGAAGAGCCGCGTGTAATTCCTGAAACCAACGAAACGGGGCCGAAGGGCCGCTGCCCCGGTCAGCGCCTCATTGGTGAAGCTCAGATAGATCGAATAGAGGGCCGGATAGATGACGAAGGCCAGAAGCAGCACCAGCGAGGGCAGCAGGATCAGCAGCCATTGCCGCTCGGCGCGCTTTTCATGAGAGTTTCGGGCCATGGAAGCTCACAAACCTTATCGATGGAACCGGCTTATCGAATGAAAGCGGGAAGACGCGGGCGTTGGCGCCGCGTCCCCGTCGTGGCGGAAGAGAGCGTGCCGGGGCTTACTTGACCATGTCGTCGCCGAGCGTTTCCTTGACGTAGTCGACAAGGATCTTCTGGGCGCCGGCGGCATCGGTTTCCTTGCGCAGCAGCGCTTCGGTGGCGCGCGCGACACCTTCCGAGACCGTACCGAAACCGGAGGCCTGCTTCAGGAACACGCCGTTTCCGGCCGCGGCATGGATCGGAACCAGTTCCGTCAGCTTCTGGAACTCGGCATTGTCAGCCGCATCCTTGCTGGCCGGGATGTTGCCGATGCGGGCGGCGTAGGAAACCTGCGTCTCGATCGAGCCGATCTCCATCAGCGCCTTGATTGCCAGTTCGGTATTGGCCGACTTGGAATTGACGGCCCACGGCGCAGCGAGATTGGCAAGCACATACTGGCCGCTGCTCTGGCCGGGAACCGTCCAGGTGCCGACCACCTTCGTCACGTCAGGGATCGGGTTCTTGCTTTCGCGACCCCAGTCGAAAATATAGCACCAGGAGCCGCAGGTAGTCGCGGCGAGCTTGCCTGCCGGGAACATCTGGTACTTCGGCACGACCCAGGGCTCGGGTCCGAGCAGCGGCTGCGTCGGCATCAGATCCTTGTCGATCAGTTCCTTGTAGACGTTGAAGACATCCTTGATGCCTTCGCCATTCAGATCGAGCTTGCCGTCGGCATCGACCAGCTGCGGCGTCTTGGAACCGACGAGCAGATGCTGGAAACCTTCGTCGAAGGCACCGCTTCCCCAGGAAACGCCGGCCGGAAAGAGCAGGCCGTAGGCGCCGGTCTTCTGCTTGATCTCCGCCGCGCGGTCGAGAAGTTCCTGCCAGGTCTTCGGCTGTTCGGTGGAGATGCCGGCTTTTTCGAGAACGTCCTTGCGGTAATAGATTTCCTGAATGCCGAGCATGAACGGCATCACATAGGTTTCACCATCCGGGCTGACGGCAAGCTCCTTGGCGACGTCATAGAGGTTGGCGTAGCCGTCCCAGGCCTTGAACTCCTTGGTAACAGGCGCGAGGTAACCGGCTTCCACCATGTCGGCGACCGCAGCCGTCGTCGGGATGGAGAACAGGTCGGGCGCGTTGCCGGCGCCGAGCTCGGTCAGGAGCTTGGTCAGATAATCCTTGTCGGGTGCCGGATATTCGATGACCTCGACGGTGACGCCATATTTCTTTTCGATCCGCTCGACCGTCGACTTCATCGCGTCGATGCCGGCCTGACCATGATTTGCAATTCGGATTGTTTCTGCCTGTGCCAGCGTCGAAACCGCGCTCAGCAGAATGGCGCATAGGCCGCCAAGAACCATTTTCTTCAACGGAAGTCCTCCCTTTTGTAGAGACACGGCGCCCTCCAGCACCGGTCGTGAAAATGTACACGCATTCCGAATGCTGACAAGACGGTTTTTGAAAAGATTCGATACTGAGCTTTAATATACTGATATTACTTATTTATTTAGATATTGCCATCACTATACCGTTTGTGTAATCGTGTGCACAATGTATTCAGGGAGGAATTCATGTCTGAGAAATTGCGCCTCGGCGTCATCGGCGCTGGCTTGAAGGCGGCGGAATATGCCGAGAGCTGGGTCAAGATGCCGGAGATCGAATTCGCGGCACTCGCCGACACCACGGCGGCGTCGCGCCAGCGCCTGATCGACGTCTGCCTCGCCGCCGGCGCACCAGAACCGAGGAGCTTCGAGGATTATCGCCAGATGCTCGCGGAATGCCGGGGCGAACTCGACATCGTCTACGTCTCGACCCCGCATGCCTTCCATGCCGAGCAGGCAACTGCCGTCGCCGAGGCTGGCCTCGATCTCTTCCTGGAAAAGCCGATGGTGACGACGGTTGCTGAGGCCGAGAGGCTGATCGCCGCACAGAAAAAGAGCGGCGTCACCATCGTCACCGCCTTCCAGGGCGGCCTGTCGCCGCTGGTGCTCGACACGCGCCGGCGGGCTCTCGCCGGCGAATTCGGCGCGTTGATCGCCATATCGGGCATGATCTGGGAAAGCTGGTCGTCCAATTACGACGGCCACTGGAAGCAGCAGCCTGACATCTCCGGCGGCGGCTTCATGTTCGATACCGGCGCCCATATGATGAACACCGTCTGCCTGCTCGCCAATTCGGACTTCGACAGTGTGTCCGCCTATATGAACAATCACGGCAGACAGGTCGATATCACCACGGCCGTCTCCGCCCGGCTGAAGAACGGCGCGCTGGCGACATTGACGGCCGCCGGCGAAGGCCCTCCGGGCTGCGCTTCCTATATCACCTTCTTCTATTCGAAGGCGATCGTGCGCATCGACGCCTGGGGTGGCTGGCGCGAGATCAGCATCGGACGTACCGCCGAGCCGCGCGAGGAAGCCGAGATTCTCGGCAACCCGATGAAGAATTTCCTCGCCATTCGCGAGGGAAAGATGGAAAACTCCGGCTCCGTTGAAATGGGCCTCAGATTCGCTAGGCTATGGGATGCAATCAAGGAATCGGCAGCGGCCGACGGCGCTTCCGTCAGGATCGTCGCCCAATAGGCGCTGAAGATGAGCGGAATAAATAGACGGCGGATCACCTCGAAGGAACTGGCGAAACTCGCCGGCGTCTCCTCCGCCACCGTTTCCCGCGCCTTCTCGCCGGATTCGCGCATCGGCAGCGCCACCCGCGACCGCATCCTCGCCGTCGCGCGTGAACATGGCTACCAGCCGAACGCGATCGCCCGCTCGCTGAACAACCAGCGCTCGCGGCTCGTCGCCTTGGTCGTCAATGCGATCGGCAACCCTTGCGAGGCCGAGGAGCAGCAGCTTCTCGTCCACCGCCTGCAGGCGAGACAATTGCTGCCGATCATCCTCTGCTGCACCGATCATTCCGACCGGCTGCAGCTGATGCGCCTTGCCTCCACCTATCAGGTCGATCACGTCGTCGTCTTCTCCGACATGGTGTCGATGCAAGATGCCGTCGATATCTTCCACACGACGAAGCCGATCATCGTCTCCTTCGAACCGCTCGACAACGAAAACGTCTCCAGCATCCGCATCGACGGCGCTGAGGCCGCCGACGAGATCATCGACAAGATCGTCCGCGACGGCAAAAAGCGTTTCGCCTACCTCTCCGGCACCAATTCAAGCTGGATCGACAAGCTCCGGCGCAAATGGTTCGCCGATGCGCTGGCCAAGCGCGGCCTTGCCTTCGAGGCCCAGGCCTTCGGTGACTACTCCTATGACTCCGGCTTCAAGGAAGCCGTGCTCCTGCTGCACCGTGACAAGGTCGACGCCATCATCTGTGGCAACGATGTCATGGCGATCGGTGCGCGCGATGCAGCCCGCCGGGTGCTCGGCAAGAACACGCCTGATGATATCGCCATCGTCGGCCAGGACGGCATCGCCATGGCCGCCTGGGATTGCAACGACCTCACCACGCTGAGCCTCGACCACGTCGCCTTCATCGATGCCGTCGTCGAATTGATCGAACGCCATGACGCCGAGATCGAAGGTCCGCACAGCATCACGCTCACCTGCACCGCCCGCTGGGGCTCAACCGCCTGACAGCTCGCACCCATTGCATCAAGGAGGAATACCATGACTCAATTTTCACGCGCCGAAAGGCGCCGCACCGTCCCTGATGCCGTAACCGGGAGAGCCTGAAATGCGTTCCGTCGTTTCCTTCAACGAAGGCTGGAGTTTCCATGAGGGCTTCGGCCAGCGTTTGCTCGAAGCTTTCGATGCCGCCAAGTCGGTCAGCCTGCCGCATACCGCCGTCGAACTGCCCTTCAGCTATTTCGACGAGACCAGCTATCAGCGCGCCTTCACCTATCAGAAGGTGCTGCGCTGGCTGCCGGAATTCGAGGGCCGCGAGGTCTCGCTCGTCTTCGACGCCGCCATGGCCGACAGCGTCGTCTATCTGAACGGCGAAGAAATCATTGCCCACAAGGACGGCTACACCCCCTTCGAGGCTCGTCTCACCGGCAAGCTCGTCAAGGGCGAGAACCTCGTCACCGTCAAGATCGACGGCAGCGAGAACCCCGACATTCCGCCTTTCGGCGGCCGCATCGATTATCTGACCTATGCCGGCATCTACCGCGACGTCTGGCTGAAGGTCACCGACCCGGTCTCGATCCGCAATCTCAAGATCGAAACCACTGACGTTCTTCGCCCGGAGAAATCGGCGACCATCCGCGTCGACATCGCCAATCCCGAGGGCCGCAGCTTCTCGGCGACCGTCACCGCCACGCTGAAACAGGCCGATGGCACGGTGGTCGCCACTGCCGCGACCGAAACGATCGGCAGCCGCACCACGCTCTCCTTTGGCGGCCTCACCGGCATCGCCCTCTGGGACATCACCGATCCCACGCTCTATGACGTCACCGTCGAGCTCAGGACCGAACACGGCTCCGACCGTATTTCCATCCGGTTCGGCTTCCGCATCGCCGAATTCACGCCGGAAGGTTTCCTCCTCAACGGCAAGCCATTGAAGCTGCGCGGCCTCAACCGTCACCAGGCCTTCCCCTATGTCGGTTATGCCGCCGGCCGCTCTGCCCAGGAGCGTGACGCCGACATCATGAAGACGGTGCTGAAGTGCAATATCGTCCGCACCTCGCATTATCCGCAGTCGAAATGGTTCCTCGATCGATGCGACGCGATCGGCCTGCTGGTTTTCGAGGAGATCCCCGGCTGGCAGCATATCGGCGACGCCGGCTGGCAGCAGGAATCGATCGAGAACGTCCGCCGCATGATCGAGCGCGACTGGAACCATCCCTCGATCATCATCTGGGGCGTGCGCATCAACGAATCGCAGGATGATCACGATTTCTACGCCGAGACCAATCGGTTGGCCCGTGAACTCGACAGCACCCGCCAGACCGGCGGCGTGCGTTATCTTACCGAGAGCGAGTTGCTCGAAGACGTCTATACGATGAACGACTTCACCCTCGGCAATGAAGAGCTGCCGGGCGCCAACCGCCCGCGCACCGCGCTGCGCGCCCAGCAGGAAAATACCGGACTGTCGCACAAGGTGCCGTACCTCATCACCGAGTTCAACGGCCACATGCACCCGACGAAGATTTATGACCAGGAGCAGCGTCAGGCCGAGCATGTGCGCCGTCACCTGGAAGTGCTGAATGCCGCCTATGGCGATCCCGATATATCAGGCGCCATCGGCTGGTGCATGTTCGATTACAACACCCACAAGGATTTCGGCTCCGGCGACCGCATCTGCTATCACGGCGTCATGGACATGTTCCGCGAGCCGAAATTCGCCGCCTATGCCTATATTAGCCAGTGCGACCCTTCCGAGGAGATCGTCATGAAGCCGGTGACCTTCTGGGCGCGCGGCGAACGCAATATCGGCGGCGTGCTGCCGCTGATCATCCTGACCAACTGCGACGAGGTGGAGCTGCAATATGGCTCGCTTTCCAAGCGTATCGGTCCGGACCGCGAGAACTACCCGCATCTGCCACATCCGCCCGTCGTGCTCGACCATCGTCATTTCACTGCCGACGAGCTCGGCACCTGGGGTCTCGAATGGATCGACGGCACCTTCACCGGTTATATCGGCGGCGAGCCGGTGGCCAGCCTGACGCTGGCGGCCGATCCATTGCCGACGACCCTGGAAGTGGTTGCCGATAGCCCCACGTTGAAAGCCCGCGAACGCGACAGCACGCGCGTCATCATCCGCGCCCTCGACCAGCGCGGCCAGCGCCTGCCTTTCATGAACGACAGCATTTCGCTAAAGGTGCACGGCCCGGCAAGGATCGTCGGCCCGACCAACGTGCCACTGCAGGGCGGCACTGCCGGCTTCTGGCTGGAGGCCACGGGGTTCACTGGCGAGATCACCGTCGAAGCAGTCTCCTCGCGTTTTCCCCCGGTGAAGGTCGGCGTGACGGCCGCCTAGCGCATAACCCCGAAAATCGAAATCGATTTTCGGAAAGGAATTATGCGAAAACCCAAAGTGTTAGAGCGTCCTTAGCGCGTCTTTCGAGACGCGCGGCGCTCTAACGGTCGTCACCCAATCCTGAGCTGGTTC
>NZ_VSZV01000281.1:7838-14222 GCF_008919455.1 Rhizobium sp. PEPV16 | reverse complement strand
CGACGCAACCGGCTCGATAGATCGGCGCCTCGACGCCGGCGAGCCGGACCACGTCCGAAGGTCCGGGCTCGGTTGGGAGCCGCGGCATGTCGACATCGGTCAGTGCGTCAAGAATTTCCTGCGGAACGTCTATGGTCATCGGCGTTCAACCCAGCGGGATGTCGACCCAGCGCCTTTGCCGGGAGGACTCCATGCATGCGTCGACAATCTGGCAGATGTGATGACCTGTATCGAATGTCGGCCACATCGGCCTGTTTGCAACGATCGAGCGGATCACCTCGGCCACCTCGATGATCTTGCTTTCATTGTAGCCCAGGCCGAAATTCGGCAGAGGAAGGAAGGCCCGGAAGGTGGGGTTCTCAGGACCCACGTCGATCTCGCGAAAGCCGCGCCGCCCCGTCCGGTCTTCGTTGGAGTAGAAGCGCAGCCGGTTTATCTCGTCATAGGTATAGGCGATGCTGCCTTTCGTTCCATAAATTTCGTAGGTCTGCATGAACTTGCGGCCGGTCGCGACACGGCTGAAATCGACGACCCCGCCGGCGCCGTTCTCGAACCGGCACAGCAGATTGGTTGCATCAGGATTGGTAATATCAGCCCAGGTCTCATTGCCTGTCAGTTTCACCTGCTCGCCATAGGCAAGGCCCTCAACGACGGGCCGGCGCGGCGTCACAATGAGATTGTCGGCGATCAGGGAACTGACGCGGCCGACCAGGAAATCCATGAAGCTGAAGATGTGCGAACCGGTATCACCGACGATCCCGGTCGGCGCAAGCTTTCCGTCGCCCCGCCACATGAAGGGCGCGTTCGGATCGCCATACATGTCGACGTGCTGGCAGCCGCGGAATAGGTTGATCTCGCCAATTTCGCCGGATTGAATGATGTCTTTCGCCAGATCATGGACGGGATTCCGAGGAAAGGCGTGTCCAACGCGGGTAATGACACCCTTTTCCCTGGCGATGTCGGCCAGTTCCCGCGCCTCGGCGGCGGTGTTTGCCAATGGCTTCTCGCAATAGACATGTTTGCCGGCCAGCAAGGCCGCCTTGGCTACCTCATAGTGGAGGTGGTCAGGCAGGCAGATATCGATCAAATCGACATCAGAATCAGCGACCGCCAAATTCCAATCCTGAAGAATCCTTGCGCCCGGCGCCCTGTGGGAAAGATCCCCGGCTGCCTTCGAGGGGCCTTCGACGAGAGCGACGATCCGTGCCGTTCCGTCCGACACTCCGAAGAAATGCGGAAAGGTCTGATAGGCCATCGTGTGGACCTTTCCCATCCAGCCCGAGGCGCCAAGCACTGCAACTCTGACTTCAGACATTGTCGTCTCTCCTCTCGAGATGGCTTACCGGATTTCGACGCGGCCCCTAGGCCTCGCGTCGTTGCGTTCGTAGGCGAAGATAGTCGGGGCAAGTGCCGGCAGGCCCCGAATGAGGTCCGAGCCTTTTTCGCCGACCATGATCGTCGGCGCGTTGGTATTGCATGACGGCACGCGCGGCATGACGGATGAATCGCAGACCCTGAGGCCTTCCAGGCCATGGACCTTGAGATCAAGCCCGACAACCGCGTCGGGTCCTCTCCCCATCTTGCAGGTGCCGACCGGATGATGGTCGGTCTTTGCGTTGGCGCAGCCGTAGTCGAAAAGCTGTTCGTCGGTCATGATCTTCGGTCCGGGAAGCCTTTCGGCCATGACATAGGGCTTCAGCGCCGCCTGCTGCATGATCTCGCGAGCGAGCTTCAGCCCTTCCAGGGACATCGTCCTGTCGTGGGGATCGGACCAGTAGTTGGGGTCGATCAATGGAGCGGCAGCTGGGTCCGAGGATGACAGACGTACCGTGCCCCGCGAGCGCGGATGCAGATAGGCGGAGTTAAGCGTCACGCCCGCATTCTTGAGCCGTTCGACGCCGGCTTCGATGCCCGAACCCAGGCCGAGGTGAAACTGGATATCAGGAGAACGGGCTTCAGGATCGGCATACCAGAAGCCGCCGGTCTCGAAGAGCGACGAGGCGACAGGACCGGTGCGGAACAGGACATATTGGATGCCGGCCCAAAGTGTCCGGTGGAATTTTGCGACGCCATCATAAGTGTGATCGCCCGTGCATTCGGCAATGACGAAAAGATCCAGGTGATCCTGGAGGTTGCCGCCGACACCCGGCAGATCGTGGAGCACCTTGACGCCCACCGACTTGAGATAGTCGGCCGGTCCTATGCCGGACTGCAAAAGCAGCTTCGGTGATCCGATGGCGCCGGAGGAAACCAATACTTCGCGGTCGGCGCGCACGATCTCCTGGCCGTGCGAGGTCACGATCTCGACGCCTGTCGCACGGGCTCTCTCCACGATAATACGCGCGACGCGCGTGCCCGTCCTCACCGTCAGGTTCTTCCGGTCCTTGATCGGCGAGAGATACGCGAGCGATGCCGACGACCGGCGACGGTTGCGCTGCGTCAGCTGATAAAATCCCACGCCTGCCTGTTGGCGTCCGTTGAAGTCGTGATTGTAGGGAATGCCGAGCTCCTGCCCTGCACGGATATAGGCGTCGCAGATCGGCAGCGGCGCAGCCGGCATCGAGACGCCGAGCGGACCGCCATAGGAGTGGTAGTCGTCGGCGAAGCGCTGGTTGTCTTCCGCACGTTTGAAATAGGGAAGGATCGAACGATAGTCCCAGCCCTCGCAGCCGTCTTCACGAGCCCAGAGGTCATAATCCACCGCGTTTCCACGCGTGTAGAGCTGTGCGTTGATGGACGAGCCGCCACCAATGACTTTCGCCTGCGTATAACGAAGCACGCGGCCTTTCATGTGTTTCTGGGGAACGGTTTCCCATCCCCAGCTGGCGACGCCTTTGGTCATCTTGGCGAAGCCCGCGGGCATGTGAAAAAGCGGATTCCAGTCGCCTCCACCCGCCTCGAGCAGGAGTACTCTGACATCTGGATCTCCGCTCAGCCGATTTGCAAGCACGCATCCTGCAGGGCCGGCGCCGGTGATGATATAGTCGAAACCCATCTTACTTTCCTATTTTGTCCGTTCGGCCTGCCAGCGCGTCTCGTGCCTGCAAGTCCTTCGACGCGATGTGATCTGCCACTCTCAACGCCTGGGCGGCGATAGTGAGCGCAGGATTCACAGCGGCCGATGTGGGGAGGAAACTCGCGTCGACGACGAAGAGATTGTCGTGGTCATAAGCCCGGCAATACGCGTCGAGCGGCGCAGCCGCGGGATCGTTTCCGATGCGGATCGTTCCGCACTGATGGGAGGGCGTGCGCTTGTCGAAGGGCCTCGCCAGCACGATCGGAAACCCGATCGACTTCAGTATTGCCTTCAGCCTGGCGACAAGCGCGAGATGAGCGTCCCAATTGGTTCGCTGCCATTGGAGAATAATCCGGTCTCCATCCACCATGACTCGGCTTTCGGGATTGGGAACGTCCTCGCTCATCGCATAGAAGTCGATGGCATGGCCGGTGATGAAGCGCAGAAGCCACTCCGGAGCCTGCGGCAGAGAGCCCTTGAGAACCTTTTCGGAGATACGACCGAGAAGCTGCACGTTGCCGAGGGGCGGTCCGCCCTCCCCGTCGGAGAGATAGAAGTCGTTAAAGGCAAACGTCTTTTGGTAGATGGAGGTGTTCCTGAACCGCGGCGAGACCCCGATGACGGCGGAGGCATTGTGGTTCATGAAGTTGCGGCCGACCTGGTCGGAAGAATTCGCCAGACCCCTTGGGAAGCGGTCGTTTTTCGAGCGCAGCAAAAGCACTGACGACTGCACCGCCCCGGCAGAAAGGATCACGATCTCAGGCGAAACAGTCAGCGTCTCCCCATCCTTGACATAAGTCACCCGCTCGACCCGACTCCCCGCTCCCGTGTCGAGCCTCGTCACACGCGCATTGGTTTCGAGCCGCACGTTCTCGTGTCTCAGCGCTACTGCGAGGGCTGCAGTTTCGGCATCCATCTTGCCGTCGCGGGCGTTTGGATGCGCATCCCATGGCGTGCGTGCTTTGGAGAGCCAGGCGTCAAGATCCAGACCGAGAGGTAGGGAAAACGGATGCAGGCCTTTCTGCTTGAGGCGCGCCCTGATATCGGCGATCGGCGCCTCGTCCGGGACGGGCGGGTACTCGTAGGCAGCCGAGTGGTGCGGTTCCGTCGGATCTTCACCTAGACTGCCGCGGACCTGGTAGATGCGTTCCGCCTGGCAGTACCACGGCTCCAGGACCTCGTACGGAAACGGCCAGGCTGGAGAAACACCCTCGCGGTGTTGGATGACTGCGAAATCTTGGCTGCGATAGCGCGACAGCACGGCGCCGTAGAACTTCGAATTCCCGCCGACATTGTAGTAATTGCCGGGATTGAATCCCTTGCCGTTCGCCTCGTACCAGGTTTCCTTCGGTCGAAAATGTCCTCGCTGGAAGATGGCGCGTTGGTCGCGGTTAACAGGAAGGTCGGCGATATGGTCGCCGGCTTCGAGGATCAATATTTGCGCGCCGGTCACCGCCAGGCCGGCCGCGACCGTCGCGCCGCCGACGCCTGAACCGATGATGACGATGTCAGGTGAACCGCTCATGTTAGCACCTGGCCCTCACGCGATCCGCGCCTGTGTGTCCGGATCGAAGAACACGGCCTTGTCGAGATTGAAGGCGAGGCGGGTGTTTTGTCCTGGAGCGATGCCGGTATCGGCGCGCAGGCGGGCGACGACGGATTTGCCGCCGAGCTTGGTGACGGCGAAGGTGTCGGAGCCGGCCGGTTCGACCACCTCGATCAGGCAATCGCCCTCAGTCAGCGAGCGCGCCTTGCGGTCGGCGCCATCGGGATCGGTCAGCGCTTCCGGCCGGATGCCGAAGATCACCTGTCTGCCGGCATAGGCGGTCAGGCCGTCATTGCCTGAGATGACCGGCAGTCGGAGCGGCGCGGCATTCGGCCGCTCCAGCGAGACTTCCAGGCCGGCCGCACCGTTCTCGACGGTGGCGTTGAGCAGGTTCATCGCCGGCGATCCCATGAAGTCGGCAACGAAGATGTTGGAGGGGCTGTTATAGATCTCGGCCGGCGTGCCGAACTGCTGCAGCACGCCGTCCTTCAGCACGGCGATCTTGGTCGCCAGCGTCATCGCCTCGATCTGGTCATGGGTGACATAGACGAAGGTGGTGCCCATGCGCTGATGCAGCCGCTTGATCTCGGTGCGCATGTCGACGCGCAGCTTGGCGTCGAGATTGGAGAGCGGCTCGTCGAACAGGAAGACCTGCGGATTGCGCACCAGCGCTCTCCCCATGGCGACACGCTGGCGCTGGCCGCCGGAGAGCTGGCTCGGCTTGCGGTCGAGCAGATGGCCGATCTGCAGCATGTCGGAGACTTGGGCGATCGCCCTGGCACGCTCCTCCTTGGGTACGCCGCGGATCTCCATGCCGAAGGCGATGTTGCCCGCCACCGTCATGTTCGGATAGAGCGCATAGGACTGGAACACCATGGCGATGTCGCGCTTGGAGGGATGCAGGCCGCTGATGTCGCGCCCGTCGATCCTGATATCGCCAGAGGTGATCGTCTCCAGCCCGGCAATGGTGTTGAGCAGGGTGGACTTGCCGCAGCCGGACGGGCCGACCAGCACGAGAAAGCCGCCCTTTTCGAGTTCGAGGTCGATCCCCTTGAGAATGTCGACGGCGCCGAAGCGCTTTTTGAGACCGGAGATTTCGAGGAAGGCCATGGATTACCCTTTGACAGCGCCCGCCATCAGACCGCGCACGAAGTAGCGGCCGGCGAGGATATAGACGATGAGCGTCGGCACGGCGGCGATCATCGCAGCCGCCATGTTGACATTGTATTCGACGACGCCGGTCGAGGTGTTGACGACATTGTTCAGCGCCACCGTCATCGGCATGGATTCCCCGGTGCCGGCATAGGCCGAGGCAAACAGGAAGTCGTTCCAGATATTGGTGAACTGGTAGATCACCGTGACGACGATGATCGGCAGCGAGTTGGGCAGCATGATGCGCCGGAAGATCTGGAAGAAGCTGGCGCCATCGACCTGGGCAGCCCTGACCAGTTCGGTCGGAAAGGCCTCATAGAAATTGCGGAAGAACAGCGTCGTGAAGCCCAAGCCATAGACGACATGCACGAAGACCAGATTGACCGTCGGATTGCCGAAGCCGAAGTTCCAGCCCGTGGCATTCTGCAGCACCACGCCGAAGCGGCCGAGCGAGCCGAGGATCGTTGCCATCGGCAACAGCACCGACTGGAACGGAATGAAGCAGGCAAACAGCATCAGCCCGAACACCAGCGTGTGGCCGGGAAAGCGCCATTTGGTCAGGACATAGCCGTTCAGCGCCCCCATGATGGTGGAGATTGCGACGGCCGGCACCACCATCTTGATCGAGTTCCAGAAGTAACCCTTGATGCCGGCGCAGGTCAGCCCGACA
>NZ_VSZV01000281.1:0-7828 GCF_008919455.1 Rhizobium sp. PEPV16 | reverse complement strand
TCGTGAAGCCCAAGCCATAGACGACATGCACGAAGACCAGATTGACGGTCGGATTACCGAAGCCGAAGTTGAAGCCCGTGGCATTCTGCAGCGTCATGCCGAAGCGGCCGAGACTGCCGAGGATCGTTGCCATCGGCAACAGCACCGACTGGAACGGAATAAAGCAGGCAAACAGCATCAGCCCGAACACCAGCGTGTGGCCGGGAAAGCGCCATTTGGTCAGCACATAACCGTTGAGCGCCCCCATGATGGTGGAGATTGCCACAGCCGGCACCACCATCTTAATCGAGTTCCAGAAGTAGCCCTTGATACCGGCGCAGGTCAGCCCGACGCAGGTCTCGCCCCAGGCCTTGATCCAGGGATCGAAGGTCGGCGATTGCGGCAGCGCCAGCATGTTGCCGTTCTGGATCTCGTCCATGGTCTTGAACGAGGTCGTCAGCATGACGAAGAGCGGCATCAGATAGAGGACGGCGAAGATCAGCAGCAGGCCGTAGATGACGGTGCGGCCGATCCAGCGGGTATTGTTGCTGTTCTGCGCCCTGTCGGCTGTCGGTGAGATGATCGCACTCATCGCGCCTTCTCCTTCAGTTCGGAATAGAGATAGGGAACGATGATCGCCGAGATCGTCATCAGCATGATGATGGCGCTGGCCGAGCCGACGGCCATCTCGTTGCGCTTGAAAGTGTATTCATACATGAAGTTGGATGGCAGCCAGGCCGAGCCGCCAGGGCCGCCCGAGGTCAGCGCCACCACCAGGTCGTAGGACTTGATCGCCATATGGGCGAGCACGATGAAGGCGGACAGAAAGATCGGCCGCAGCAGCGGAATGACGATGCGCCGGTAGAGCTGGAAGGACGATGCGCCATCGATCTGGGCGGCCTTCATGATCTCGCCGTCGATGCCGCGCAGGCCCGCCAGGAACATCGCCATGACGAAGCCGGACGCCTGCCAGACGCCGGCAATGACGACGGTGTAGATGACGAAGTCCTTGTTCTTGATCCAGTCGAAGTGGAAGCTCGTCCAGCCGAAGTGGTGCAGCGTCTGTTCCAGCCCGAGGCCGGGATCGAGGAACCATTTCCAGGCAACGCCTGTCACGATGAAGGAGAGCGCCATCGGATAGAGGAAGATCGGCCGCAATACGCTCTCGCCGCGGATCTTCTGATCAAGCAGGATGGCAAGGAACAGACCGAGCGCCAGGCAGATGCCGACATAGAGGAAGCCGAAGATCGCCATGTTGGTGATCGAGGTGTACCAGGAGGACGGCGGATCGCTCTCGAAGGTCCAGCGCCACAGCCGCTGATAGGCGCGTGGCCCCGTCAGCGCATAGGAGGGAAAGGTCTTGGAATTGGTAAACGACAGATAGGCCGTCCAGACGATGAAGCCGTAGACGAAGATGATGGTGATGACGAAGCTCGGCGCCAGCACGATCTTCGGCAGCGCATCCTGCAGCCGGCCCCTCAACGAGATCCCCGTCGATTGCCTCGGCGTCAGAACCGGATCGGTGGTCGCAACGGTGCTCATGGAATGTCATCTCCTGCCTGCATAATCGTCCGGGCAATCGCCCCGCATGATCATCCCGTATGATCGGGGCGGAGCCTGAAGCTTCCCCGCCAGCAGACGGGGAAGCGTTGTCATCACACGTGGTCTCAGCGGGCGTCGTCGATCGCCTGGACGAGCTGCTTGACGGCTTCGTCGGAGGTCTTGATCTGGCCGTGGACGAACTTCGAGACGACATCCTTATAGGCATTGGCGATCGCCGGCGGCGCGCCGTAGCCTTGCGCCAGCGAGCCGAACAGCGTGCCGCCTTCGTTCGCTGCCTTCAGATCGGCGATGCCCTTCTTGCCGCAGGCGTCGAAGTCGGTGTCGGGAACGTCGGTGCGGGCCGGCACCGAACCCTTGACGACGTTGAAGGCCGACTGGAAGCTCTTCGATAGCGTTGCGGTGGCCAGCGCCACCTGGGCCGCCTTGCGGTCGTCTGGAACGTTGAACATGCCGAACATGTCGGAGTTGTAGACCACGCTGCCGTCGGTGCCGGGGAAGCGGTAGCAGAGGAAGTCGGTGTCCGGCGTCTTCTTGGCGGCGACGAATTCGCCCTTGGCCCAGTCGCCCATCACCTGCACCAGCGCGTCACCCTTGATGACCATGGCGGTCGCCAGGTTCCAGTCGCGGCCCGAGAAGTTCGGATCGACATATTTGATGATCGTCGCCAGATTGTCGAAGGACTTCTTCATCGTGTCGGACTTCAGCGATTCCTCGTCGAGGTCGTTGAAGGCCTTCTTGTAGAACTCCGGACCGCCGGTCGACAGCACGATGGAATCGAACATCGTCGCTTCCTGCCAATTCTGGCCGCCGAGCGCCAGCGGGATGACGCCTGCGGCCTTGGCCTTGTCGAGCAGGGCGATCAGTTCGTCGAAGGTCTTCGGCTCAGTGCCGCCGATCTTGTCCATCACAGCCTTGTTGATCCACAGCCAGTTGACCGAGTGGACGTTGACGGGGGCAGCGACCCACTTGCCGTCATAGACCGAGAACTTCTGCAGGGCTGCCGGAACCGACTTGTCCCAGCCTTCCTTCTTCGCCGTCTCCGTCAGATCGCCCATGACGCCCGCCTCGGCATAATCAAGCACGGTATAGCCCAGCATCTGCGAGGCGGTCGGATAGGTGCCGGCCGCAACCATCGCCTTCAGCGCCGTCATCGCCGCATCGCCGCCACCGCCGGCAACCGGAACGTCCTTCCAGGCAAACCCTTCCTTCGACAGATCCTCCTTCAATACGTTCAGCGCCGCAGCCTCGCCGCCAGACGTCCACCAGTGCAGCATCTGCACTTCTTTCACGTCGGCGGCGTGGGCGGACACGCTAGCGCCGGCCAGAGCCAATGCAATCATTGCGGTCGTGGTCAAAAACTTATTCATCGAAGAACCTCCCAGTTCAAATTTGGAAGATGCGGGACCCATTCCCGCACCAATCACCCGCCCTCCCGGGGCGTAGTTCAGCCGCCGGCTAAGCCGGCTTTTCCGTCTGCGGCATCCACCAGCTGGTGCGTTTGCCGATATGCATGTTGAGTGTCTTGGTCTCGGTGTAATCTTCGACCGCATGGCGGCCGAGCTCGCGGCCGAGGCCGCTTTGCTTGTAACCGCCGAAGGGAAGTTCCGAGGCGCCGTCCATGAAGGTGTTCATCCAGACCGTCCCCGCCCGCACCGACCGGCCGATCGTCAGACACGTGTCGAAATCGCGGCTCCAGACACCGGCTGACAGGCCGTAGTCGATGGAATTCGCAATCCTGATCGCTTCGGCTGATGTCTCGAATGTCAGGACCGAAAGCACCGGACCAAAGACTTCCTCGCGCGCCACGGCCATATCGGGGGTGACCTCTTCGAGGATCGTCGGCGACATGAACTGCCCCATGCCGAGATCGAGCGTCTCGCCGCCATGTGAGACCCGGGCACCGCTGCTCCTCGCGCCGGTTACGTATCCCGATATCTTCTCTAGATGCTCAGGCGTGATGATGGCGCCGACCTGCGTCGAGGGATCGAGCGGGTCGCCGACCTTCACCGCCTTCGACAGCTCGGCGATCCGCTTGACGACATCGGAAGCGATTGATTTGTGAAGGATCAACCGCGAGCCGGCGTTGCAGCACTCGCCGGCATTGAAGTATGCGCCGAAGACCGCGGCATCGATGAAGGCATCGAGATCGGCATCCGGGAACACGATCTGCGGGTTCTTCCCACCCAGTTCCAGCGAGACCTTTTTCAGCGTCTGTGCGGCATTCGACATGGTCAGCTTTCCGACGCCGGTCGAGCCGGTGAAGGACACCATGTCGACGCCGGGATGCGACGTCATGACCGCGCCGACCTCGGGTCCCGTACCGGTGACAATGTTGACGACGCCATCCGGAATGCCTGCCTCCTGCAGGATCTCTCCCAGCACCAGCGTCGATCCTGAGGTCAGTTCCGAGGGCTTGACGACGGTCGTGCAGCCAGCGGCCAAGGCGAATGGCAGCTTCTGGCCGACGATCAGGAACGGAAAATTCCAAGGCGTGATGATCGACACTACGCCGATCGCTTCGCGCAAGACGACGCCGAGCGTGCCGTCGCCGAGCGTGTTGTAGCTTTCACCGTGAAGGTCGCGGGCAAGAGCCGCCGCATAGCGCCATATGTCAACGGAGCCTGCAATTTCTCCCCGCACCTGTGTGATCGGCTTTCCTGCCTCGATAGCATCGAGAAACGCCAGCTCCTCTGCGCGCGCTGCGATCAGATCGGCCGCCTTGAGCAGGATCGCGGAACGTTCGGCAGCGGTCATTCGGGGCCAAGGCCCCAGGTCGAACGCCTTGCGTGCCCCGGAAATCGCACGCTCGGCGTCCCTCTTGCTGCCGGTCGGAAACCGGCTGACCACGACACCATGGCTCGGGGCGACACGCTCGATCGGATCGGAGGAACCAGCCTCCCATTTGCCATCGATGAGCATCTTGAAATCACGCGCTTTGTGGTCGCTGAGCGCGGTGGGGTTGACGAGAACCGTCATTACCATTCTCCCTTGAACGTTGCCGGGCGCTTCTCGCTGAATGATGCGACGCCCTCCTTCAGATCGCCGGTCTTCGCAGCGAGGATCGAGCCCAGGGCTTCGACCGCGGTTCCATTGTCTTCGCCGTTTGCCGATGCGATCATCAACTTTGCGATCTCGGTCGCAGCCGGCCCCCTTGCGGCGATCCGCTGCGCATATTCCCGGGCGGCCGCGAGCGCGTTTCCTGTGGGAACAACCACGTCTACGATCCCGAGCAGGCGTGCCTCCTCGGCGGTGAATATCTCGCCGCCCAAGGCCATGCGTCGGACGGCCTGCGCCCCGAACCGGCGCACAAGACGCTGGGTCCCGGACCAGCCCGGTACCATGCCAAGGCCGGTCTCGGGCAGGCCGATCTTGATCTGCTCCTCGGCGAGGCGAATGTCCGCAACCCCTGCAAGTTCAAGGCCTCCCCCGAGAGCATGGCCGTTCAGAGCCGCGACCAGCGGCATCCGGAGCGTCGCCAGTCTTTCGAAAATGCGATGGCCATGCCGAACCCAGAGATGACCGAACTCCTGAGGCAACATTCCGCCCCAGGCCTTGATATCGCCGCCGGCGGAAAAGCCCTTTCCTTCGCCAGTGAGAATGGCGGCGCGCACATTGGCGTTCGCCTCCACCTCGTCGGCCGCGTCCGCCAACGCCTTGAGCATGTCGAGATCGAGCGCGTTCAGCTTCTCCGGACGAGAAATCGTCAGCGTCGCAACATGTCCATCGACGTCAATTCTGATTGTTCCGCTAGCCATGGAAGCTGCCCTCCAGTGTCCGCGCCCTCTTTTCTGGAAGGGACAGGCCGATGTTTGCCTCCCCAAAGAGCGCGGCGTCCATGACCTTCAGGTCAGGCGCCATGATCAGCGGAAATTCCGACTGATCGAGAATGTGGGACTGGAGATCGACACCGGGCGCAATCTCGGTGAGGACGATGCCACCAGGCGTCAGCTTCATCACGCACCGCTCGGTGACATAGGTGATATCCTGCCCCTGCTCGATCGCGCGCCTGCCGCTGAAGGTGACATGTTCGACCTCGTTCACGAGCTTCTTCAGCTTGCCTTCCTTCTCAATGAGAAGGGCGCCATCGGCGATCGCAAGCTTCGCTCCGGCATTGAACATGCCTGAGAAGACGATCTTCTTTGCCCGCGCCGTGATGTCGACGAAGCCTCCGGCGCCAGCCGTCACGTGCGGCCGGAAGGAGAGCTTGGAGACGTTGACCGAACCGTCTTTGCCGATCTCGAGGAAGGACAGCAGCGACGCATCGAAGCCTGCACCCTGGAAATAGGTGAACTGATAGGGAGACGGCATATAGGCGTCCGCATTGGACGCGCAGCCAAAGGCGAAGTCGAGCAGCGGCACCCCACCGACCGCGCCTTGCTCGATGACCCAGGTGACTGCGCCGTGAAGCCCTTCCTCCAGCAGAATTCGCGGCACGTTGGCCGATATGCCGAAGCCGAGATTGACGCAGCTTCCCGCTTGCAGTTCCTGCGCAACACGACGCGCGATGACTTTCTGAACATTGAATTCCGGAACGCTGAAACTATCGAGCGGGCGGAAGATCTCCCCGGAAATTGCCGGATCGTATTGCGTCTGCGTCGTCTGCTTCTGTTCCGGATCGACGACCACATAATCGACCAGCATTCCAGGCACGCGGACGTCATGGGGCTTCAGCGAGCCTTCCTTGGTGATCCGCTTGACCTGGGCGATGACGATGCCACCATTGTTGCGTGCGGCAAGCGCCTGATCGAGACCGCCGAGATAGGCGCCTTCATGCTCGTATGTCAGGTTGCCACGTTCGTCGGCGGTGGTGGCGCGGATGATGGCGACCTCAGGGACGATCGAGGGAAAGAACAACCAGTCGTCTCCCTCGAAGCGCACGCGCTTGACCACCGGATGTTCCGAAGCAAGGCCGTTCATCGCGCAACCCTGCCGCTCTGGATCGACGAATGTGTCGATACCGATCTTGGTCAGAACGCCCGGCCGCTTCGCGGCGGCTTCTCGATGAATGTCGAACAGGATGCCGGAGGGAATGTTGTAGGCCGGGATTTCGTTGTTGGTGATCATTTGCCAGATCAGCGGCGGCTCAGACGACGACGGGCCGGACGGATAGGAACCACCGATGATGCGCTTGAGCAGCCCCTTCTTGGCGATATGGTCGACGCCCTTGATGCCGCTCATGTCGCCGGCAGCGATCGGATGAAGGCTCGTGATATCACGAGGATGGCCGGTCGCATCGAAACGCTCGCCAATCGCCTTCAGCATGAGGTCCGGGCAACCGAGACCGCTCGAGGAAGACACCGTTACAACAGCGCCATCCGGGATCAGCGCGGCTGCTTCGGTCGGGGTGAGATGCTTCTTCATGGGCATTACTCAGAGTCCTGTTTCGATTTCTACGCTCCGGCGGGCTCCGCAGCTCTCGCGAACGACCAGCCGAACCGCTGTTGTCACCGTCTCCGCCTCGGCCTTGCCCGCATTGATCTGCTTCAGAAGCAGCTGGGCGCCGCGGCGGCCAATGCCCTGCGGATCGACCGAGACCGTCGTGAGCGCGGGAACCGCCGCCTGAGCCTCGATGACGTCGTCGAAACCCACGACCGCGAAGTCGGAGCCGGGCTCCAGACGGCGCGCACGCAATCCGTCGCAAACACCGAAGGCGACGGCATCGTTGAAGCAGACGGCGGCCGTCGGTTTGTCGGAAAGAACGATGGCTTTTCCGATCGCCTCTCCCCCGCCGGCTCGCGAAGGCGCGGATGAGACGACAAGTTCTTGGTGATAGTCGAGCCCGGCTGCCTCCATGCCGCTTCGGTAACCGGCAAGGCGGTCGTCGAAGACAGCGGTGTCGGGAAAGCCGCCGAGAAAAGCGATGCGCTTGTGACCAAGCTCCGCCAAGTGCTTGACCGCAGACATCATGCCAGCCCGGTTGTCGGAGACGACGGACGAGACCTTGGCGCCAGGCAGGTTTCGCACGACCACCACCACCGGAATCCCTGCGGCGACGAGCGGCTTGAAGTCTGCGGCATCGGTGGCGCGCGCCGGCGACACGATGAGCCCCGAAATGCCATGTTCCCGCATCGATGCGACAACCTCACGCTGCCTGTCGATGCTCTCGCTGGTGTTCGACAGGAACTGCACGAATCCGGCCGACTGAACGACCATATCGACGCCGACTGCCAGCTCCGCAAAGAAGCTGTTCGTCAGGTCGTTCACGACGACCCCGATGATCCTCGATTTGGCACTGGCCTGCCGAAGATTGGCTGCGCCGCGATTGTAGACGTAGCCCAGCTCGCGC
>NZ_VSZV01000196.1:0-12119 GCF_008919455.1 Rhizobium sp. PEPV16 | reverse complement strand
CCCAGCCTTCCTTCTTCGCCGTCTCCGTCAGATCGCCCATGACGCCGGCCTCAGCATAATCGAGCACAGTATAGCCTAGCATCTGCGAGGCTGTCGGATAGGTGCCGGCCGCAACCATCGCCTTCAGCGCCGTCATCGCCGCATCGCCGCCACCGCCGGCAACCGGAACGTCCTTCCAGGCAAAACCTTCCTTCGAAAGATCCTCCTTCAAGACGTTCAGCGCCGCCGCCTCACCGCCTGACGTCCACCAGTGCAGCATCTGCACTTCTTTCACGTCGGCGGCGTGGGCCGCACTGAGGCCAGCCATCATCACGACAGCAACAGCTGCCGAGCTCAAAAACTTGCGCATGAATTTCCTCCCATTGAAAATCGGCGGCAGGACCCTCCCCGCCGCCCGATGTTTACCACCTTGCAGTAGTCAACACGCGGCCGCGCTCCTCCGCGCGGTTAACAATTTAAAGCGTTATAAGCCTTCTGTCGTCAAGTCCTCTCTCGACTCCCGAGAAAAATATGGCTACTAGGACATCTGCTTGAATTTTATATGAATTTTTGGATGCTAACGGAACCACGGCAACGATCCGGAGGCCGAGGATCTGCAGCTCCTGCTGTCACCGCAGATCAACTTTCCGGTCGGGTAGCCGCCCGGCTGTGATGGCCGACATTTTAAAACTGTTTGCATGGCGCGTGATTTGTCCTAGAAGCACCGCGTAATCCGGTCGCAGCCCACCCGGTCAAAACAAGGGATCCAAAATATGAAAACCATCGTCGTCTGCTCCGGCGGACTGGACTCCGTTACGCTTGCCCACAAGGTAGCAGCGGAAAAACAGCTTATCGGTCTCGTCTCCTTCGACTACGGCCAACGGCATCGCAAGGAACTGGAATTCGCCGCCAGCTGTGCCGCACGGCTTTCCGTTCCCCATCATGTCATCGACATCTCCAGCATCGGCGGTCATCTCAGCGGATCGGCCCTGACCGACAATGTCGAGGTTCCGGATGGCCACTACGCCGAGGAGACCATGAAAGCCACCGTCGTGCCCAACCGCAATGCCATCATGCTGGCAATCGCGTTCGGTTTGGCTGCCGCGCAAAAAGCAGATGCCGTTGCCGTCGCCGTGCATGGCGGCGACCACTTCATCTACCCGGACTGCCGTCCGGGCTTCATCGATGCCTTCCAGCGCATGCAGAACGAAGCGCTGGACGGTTATGCCAGCGTGAAACTGCTTGCCCCCTACGTCGATGTTTCCAAAGCGGCGATCGTGGTTGACGGCGAAAAACACGGCACGCCATTCTCGGAAACCTGGTCCTGCTACAAAGGCGGCAAGCTCCACTGTGGGCGCTGCGGTACCTGCGTCGAACGTCGCGAAGCGTTCGATCTTGCCGGCGTTCCCGATCCCACGGAGTACGAAGACCGGGATTTCTGGAAGGCGGCCGTGTCGCGATACTCGGCCACGGAGGTGCGTTGATGTACCGCATCACCAAGGAGTTTCATCTCTCCGCCTCCCATCAATTGGATCACCTGCCGGCGGAACATCAATGTGCCCGGCTCCACGGTCACAACTACATCGTCGTCGTCGAACTGGCTGCGGAAAGCCTGAATGACGACGGCTTCGTTCGTGACTATCACGACCTCTCGCCGCTCAAGCGCTATATCGACGAAACTTTCGATCATCGTCACCTGAACGACGTCTTCGGTCATTCGAAAGTCACCTCCGAATTCCTGGCAAGGCACTTCTACGACTGGTGCAAGCAGCGCTTCCCGGAGACATCGTCCGTTCGCGTCAGCGAGACGCCGAAAACCTGGGCGGAGTACAGGCCGTGAGTGGTGGAACCATTCGCGTCAGCGAGATCTTTGGCCCGACCATACAGGGTGAAGGCGCCTTGATCGGGCTGCCGACGGTGTTCGTGAGGACAGGCGGCTGTGACTACAGGTGTTCCTGGTGCGACAGCCTTCACGCGGTCGACAGCGCGTTCCGGGATCAATGGATTCCCATGTCCACAGAGGCGATCTGGCACGAGGTCGTGAAGCTTTCCGGGGGAAAGCCACTGACGGTTTCCCTTTCCGGAGGCAATCCGGCGATACAGCCCTTAGGACCGCTGATCGAACTCGGCCATTCCCAAGGATACCGCTTTGCCCTGGAAACACAGGGAAGCATAGCCCAGGGCTGGTTTCGCGATCTCGACATCCTGGTCGTCAGCCCCAAACCGCCATCGAGCGGAATGCTGACGGATTGGGACCAGATCGATACCTGTCTTCAACTGGCGGCCGGCGGACCGGAGGTCGCATTGAAGATCGTCGTCTTCGACGAACCCGACTACGCATTCGCCCAGCAGGCGGGTCAGCGCTATCCGCAAATTCCCTTGTTCCTACAGCCGGGCAATCATACGCCGCCGCCGCCCGAAGACGGCGATGCGCGCATTGATATCGACGGCGTGATGGATCGGATGCACTGGCTTGTCGAAAGGGTGACGGCCGACAAATGGTTTGCAGTCCGCGTACTGCCGCAATTGCACGTGCTGCTCTGGGGAAACAAACGAGGCGTATGAGTCCGCCTGCACTGAAAATTATGCAGCAATACGCTCCGGAAAGGCGAAAACATCGACGGGCTCTCCAAGCCCGCGCAGCGGGAAGGTGCCGAGGCTGTCCATGTCTTGCGCGCAGCCCGCCATTTCGACGAAGGCTCGTGATAGGAGCACCGGACGCTTGACCTCCTTGGTCAGGCTTTCCAGCCGCGAGGCGACATTGACCGCCGGGCCGATGACAGTGAAATCCAGCCGCCGGCGCGAGCCGATATTGCCGTACATGACGTCGCCGACATGCACGCCGACGCCATAACGCAGCGGTTCGCGCCCCATGCGCACGTGCTGCTCGTTGAGCTCAGCCATCGATGTCTGCCCTTCGCGGATCGCCTGCAGCAGATCGAGGCAGGCGGTTTCCTTGGCTAACGGAAAGATCGCCAGCAATCCGTCGCCCATGAACTTCAGGATCTCTCCGCCGTGCCGTTCGATCGGGTCGGACATGGCATCGAAATAGTCGTTGAGCAGATGGATGACATCGTCGCGCGGCCAGAGATCGGAGATTGCGGTAAAGTCGCGCAGGTCGCAGATCATGATCGCCGCGCCAACGGTCGCGCCGCTGCCGCGGGTCGTGACGCCCGACAGGATCTGTTCGCTCGCATGCGGTCCCACATAGGTCTGCAGCAGCGTGCGCGCCATGATGTTCTTCAGCCGGATTTCGCTGACGAGAGTTAATGCCGGCAGCAGGTCGCGCAGGAAATCGACATGCTCGCTGGTAAAACCGCCCGGGCGGCTGGTGGAAAATGTCACGACGTGCCGCTTGCCGAATGTATGCTCGAGGGGCCAGGCGATATACTCCATAAGGCCGTCATCGCGCAGTTCCTGATAGAATGAATCCTCGTCGCCATCGGTTGTGCCTTCCAGCTGTTTGCGCACCTCCTCCGAACCCTGATGGATGGCGTTGACGGGACTGTTCAGAAACTCCGGCGTGTTTTCGATACCATAGGCAAATGTGTCGATCTTCGCCTCCGCCAGGCCTTCTTTCCAGAGGATGCGGGCACCGACCCATTGCGGATGGTTCGTCCTGAAATGCAATGTCGCCCGCGCCACCGGCACCCCTGCCGCCAGCAGCTTCTCGCACATGTCCACCAGGATATTGTCGATGAACCGCTCACCGCGCGTCTCGTTAACCAGCCAGTCGAGAATCCGTCTTCTGCGGATCGGCCACACGCCTTCGTCCGCAATATCGGCCTTGTTCGAAAAGGATTGCATCAAAAACTCCCGCTACGCCACATCATCGGCGAGGACCAAATTTAGTTTCCGCTGAATGTGGGCGATGAGAGAGCAAATGATAAGAGGCAGACAGCGATCAAGCCTCAGAAATCCCAGTCCTCGTCCTCGGTCGCGACAGCCTTGCCGATCACATAGGAGGAACCGGAGCCGGAGAAGAAGTCGTGGTTCTCATCGGCATTCGGCGAAAGCGCCGACAGGATCGCCGGATTGACCTTGCAGGCCTCGGCCGGGAAAAGTGCCTCATAGCCGAGGTTCATCAGCGCCTTATTGGCATTGTAGTGCAGGAATTTCTTGACGTCCTCGGTCAGCCCGACGCCGTCATAGAGCGCTTCGGTATATTTCGCCTCGTTGTCGTAGAGTTCGAGCAGCAATTCGAAAGCGAAATCCTTGATCTCCTGCTTCCGCTCGTCGCCAAGCCGCTCCAGTCCGCGCTGGAACTTGTAGCCGATATAATAGCCGTGCACCGCCTCGTCGCGGATGATCAGCCGGATCATGTCGGCCGTGTTGGTGAGCTTGGCGCGGCTTGACCAGTACATCGGCAGGTAGAAGCCGGAATAGAACAGGAAGCTTTCGAGAAAAACGCTCGCGACCTTCTTTTTCAACGGATCGCCGGAGCGATACTGCTCCATGATCAGCGTCGATTTCCGCTGCAGGAATTCGTTCTCCTCCGACCAGCGATAGGCATCGTCGACATCGGGCGTCGAGCACAGGGTCGAGAAGATCGAGGAATAGGAGCGCGCATGCACGGCCTCCATGAAGGAGACGTTGGAAAGCACCGCCTCCTCATGCGGCGTCGCCGCATCCTCCATCAGCCGGATGGAACCGACACCGTTCTGGATCGTATCGAGCAGCGTCAACCCGGTGAAGACGCGGATGGTCAACTGCTGCTCGGCCGCCGTTAGCGTGGCCCAGGAGGGAATGTCGTTCGAAAGCGGCACCTTTTCCGGCAGCCAGAAATTGCCGGTGAGCCGGTTCCAGACTTCGAGATCCTTCTCGTCCTCGATGCGGTTCCAGTTGATGGCGCGCACGCGGCTGACCGGCTTTACGGCGATGTTCATGGTGATTATCTCCTTCCAATAGATTTGATGGCGCTCGGAGCCACCTCACCCTACCCTCTCCCCGAGGGGAGAGGGGATGTCGCGCCTGCCGCAGATGTCTTCTCCCCTCGGGGAGAAGGTGCCGGCAGGAGGATGAGGGGGCCATTTGCTCAAAGGCTCGCGGTCGAAATCAACTCACAGCGTACAAGACACGCAGCCCTGCACCTCGGTGCCGGACAGCGCCATCTGGCGAAGGCGGATGTAGTAGATCGTCTTGATGCCCTTCTTCCAGGCATGGATCTGCGCCTTGTTGATGTCGCGCGTCGTTGCAGTGTCGCGGAAGAACAAGGTCAGCGACAGGCCTTGGTCGACATGCTGGGTCGCCGCCGCGTAGGTGTCGATTATCTTCTCCGGCCCGATCTCGTAGGCATCCTGATAATAGTCGAGATTGTCGTTGGTCATGAACGGCGCCGGATAGTAGACGCGGCCGATCTTGCCTTCCTTGCGGATCTCGATCTTCGAGACGATCGGATGGATCGAGGAGGTCGAGTGGTTGATATAGGAAATCGAGCCCGTCGGCGGCACCGCTTGCAGGTTCCGGTTATAGAGGCCGGAGGCCATCACCGCCTTCTTCAGCGCGGCCCAATCTTCCTGCGTCGGAATGTGAATGCCTGACGTCTCGAACAGCGCCCTCACCGTCTCCGTCGCCGGCTCCCAGAGCTGCTCGGTATATTTGTCGAAATATTCGCCGGAGGCATATTTCGAGTCCTCGAAGCCCTTGAAGCTTGTGCCGCGTTCGACCGCCAAAAGGTTCGAGGCGCGGATCGCGTGATAGGTCACCGTGTAGAAGTAGATATTGGTGAAATCCACGCCTTCCTCGGAGCCGTAGAAGATGCGTTCGCGGGCGAGGTAACCGTGCAGGTTCATCTGGCCGAGGCCGATCGCATGGCTCTCGTCATTGCCCTTCTCGATGGAAGGAACCGAGGAGATGTGGCTCATGTCGGAAACAGCCGTCAGCGCCCGGATCGAGGTCTCGATCGTCTTACCGAAATCCGCCGAATCCATTGCCGCCGCGATATTCAACGAGCCGAGATTGCAGGAAATATCCTTGCCGAGATGTTTGTAGGAAAGGTCGTCATGATATTCGCTGGCCTCGCTGACCTGCAGAATCTCCGAGCAGAGATTGCTCATCGAGATGCGCCCGGCGATCGGGTTCGCCCGGTTCACCGTGTCCTCGAACATGATGTAGGGATAGCCGCTCTCGAACTGGATTTCGGCAAGCACCTGGAAGAATTCGCGCGCCTTGATCTTCTTCTTTGAGATGCGGGCGTCATCAGCCATCTCGCGGTACTTTTCCGTCACCGAAATCTCAGTGAACGGCACGCCATAGACGCGCTCCACGTCATAGGGCGAGAACAGGTACATGTCCTCGTTGTTCCTCGCGAGCTCGAAGGTGATATCAGGCACGACGACACCGAGCGACAGCGTCTTGATGCGGATCTTCTCGTCGGCATTCTCGCGCTTGGTGTCGAGGAAGCGCATGATGTCGGGATGGTGGGCATTGAGATAGACCGCACCCGCGCCTTGTCGCGCACCGAGCTGATTGGCATAGGAAAAACTGTCTTCGAGCAGCTTCATGACGGGAATGATGCCCGAGGACTGGTTCTCGATATGCTTGATCGGCGCGCCCGCCTCGCGGATATTCGTCAGCGACAGCGCCACGCCGCCACCGCGCTTCGACAATTGCAGCGCCGAATTGATCGACCGGCCGATCGATTCCATATTGTCCTCGACGCGCAGCAGGAAGCAGGAAACCAGTTCGCCGCGCTGCTTCTTGCCGGCATTGAGGAACGTCGGCGTCGCCGGCTGGAAGCGGCCGGAAATGATCTCATCGACCACGTCGCGGGCAAGGGCCTCGTCGCCGCGCGCAAGCGCCAGCGCCACCATGCAGATGCGGTCCTCATAGCGCTCGAGATAGCGCTTTCCGTCGAAGGTCTTCAGCGTATAGCTGGTGTAGTATTTGAAGGCGCCGAGGAAGGTCGGGAAACGGAACTTCTTGGCATAGGCCTGGTCGAACAGATCCCGCACGAAATTGAAGGAATACTGGTCGAGAACCTCCTGCTCGTAATAGCCCTCGGTGACGAGGTAATCGAGCTTTTCCCGGAGATTGTGAAAGAACACCGTGTTCTGGTTCACATGCTGCAGAAAATATTGCTTGGCAGCCATTCGATCCTTGTCGAGCTGGATCCGCCCCTCATCGTCGTAGAGGTTCAGCATCGCGTTCAGCGCGTGGTAGTCGAGCGTTTCCGCCGCTTTCAGAGGGCGTTCGCCGGCGGGATGAGCAAAGGTGTTATGCGGTTTTGCGCCCGCATCCCGCGTCAGAGGTGTTCCCGTGTCCAAAACCGTTCCATTCCGTGTTTGACGTTGGCGATGTCATCTTCTGTGCCCAGCAGCTCGAACCGGTAGAGGTAAGGCACCTGGCATTTCTGCGAGATGACGTCGCCGACGAGCCCGTATGTCTCGCCGAAATTGCTGTTGCCCGCGGCAATCACGCCGCGGATGTGTCCTCGGTTTTCCGCATCGTTGAGGAAACGGATCACCTGCTTGGGAACGGCACCCTTGCCGCCGTCGCCGCTATAAGTCGGCACGATCAGCACGAAGGGTTCGCGGATATGGAACGCGTCTGCGCCACCTGACGGAATGCGCGCCGCGCGCAGTCCGAGCTTGGCGACGAACCGATGGGTGTTCTCGGATCGGCTGGAATAATAGACGATCAGACCCATCGCCTTTCCTCAGGAAAGTGCGCTGATCATGTCGGGGCGGAAACCGGCCCAATGCTGCTCGCCAGCGATGACGACAGGCGCCTGCATATAGCCGAGGCTGCGGACGCGATCGAGCGCTTTGGCATCCTGCGAGATATCGACGATGTCATAGTCGACTCCCAGGCGGTCGAGGGCGCGATAGGTGGCAGTGCATTGGACGCAGGCAGGCTTGCTGTAGACGGTGATGGTCATAATATTCCTCGTAACGATTGGGACGCAGGACATCGGTCGGAAATCTCTCGATATCCGTCGAAAACACTCTGTATTTTGCAGCGATGCGGCTCGTTCAGCCGCTGGGCGTGATCCGCCCTCTCCTTGACGCGGGTGGTGGCCTGAACTGAGATACTGACATGACTTCACCCCGAAGTGGCTCAATGCGAAGGTTTCGAGGGCGGAGGTTCGGGCCTGCGAAACGCGATGCGGAGATTCCCCGCAGCCATGCAACGCGACCTTCCGGACACCCCGCCCGTGGACGTTTCGTTCGAGGCAGGTCTCCTGGCTCACGGGTCAAAGCGCCTGCCCAGCCTTCCCGGAGCATCATGCTCCAGTGACCTGAAATCGGACAGTTGCTCGCCGCTTACAGTTGCGGGGGCAGCTCCGGCATTGCCGCGCCATGATGGCGAAGCGCACCGAATTCCCGTCTTAGCCGCCGATCCTCACGAATCGACGGAACCTCGAACACTAGATATGGTACGCGAATCGCTGATGACGTCAACAAGTTGTTGTGGCGGCGCAGCAGTGGCGGCAGTGAATTTCACGTGACTGCGTATGATGTGGATAATGAAGCGTTAACGGAAAAGCGCTGTGGAGAACCCATCAGAAAAGAGCCGGCAGAAGCCGGCTCCCGAAACAACATTCATATTTTTATTCGAAGCAACTGCAGCGCGTTGATCGTCACCAGCACGGTGGCGCCGGTATCGGCGAGGATCGCCGGCCAGAGCCCGGTGATCCCGATAATCGTCGTCACCAGAAAGACCGCCTTCAGCCCGAGTGCGATGGTGATATTCTGCAGGATGTTGCGCATCGTGCGTTTGGAAAGTTCGATCATCCGCGCCACGTCGCCGACGCGTCCGTGCAGCACGGCGGCATCCGCCGTCTCCAGCGCCACATCGGTGCCGCCGCCCATGGCGATGCCGATATCGGCCGCGGCCAGTGCCGGAGCATCGTTGATGCCGTCGCCGACCTTGGCAACGACGAAGCCCTGGCGCTTCAATTCGCCGACGACCCGCTGCTTGTCCTCCGGCATCATCTCGCCGCGCCAGTCGATGCCGAGCATGCCGGCAACGGCTGCTGCCGTCCGCTTGTTGTCGCCCGTCAACATCATCGCCTTGACGCCCGCCGATTTGAGGGCAGCGAGCCCGGCCTCGGCATCCTCGCGCGGCTCGTCGCGCATGGCGATCAGGCCGGCCGCAACACCGTTGACGAGCAGCACCGACACGCTCTTGCCCTCGTCGTTCAGCGCAGCGATGCGTGCATCCCGTTCAGCACTGAGCGCCCCGCGCTCACGGGCAGCAGGCGGCGACAGCAGGTCCAGCGTCTCGCCGCCGACTTTGCCACTGACACCCTTGCCCGGCAGCGCTTCCAGCTCGAAGGCCGGCGGCACGGGAACGCCATCCGCTTTGGCGCGGTTGAGGATCGCCAGCGCCAGCGGATGGCTAGAACCCTGCTCCAGCACCGCCGCGCGCGACAGCACCTGCGCCTCGCTCAGGTCAAAGGAAATGATGTCGGTCACCTGAGGCTTGCCTTCCGTCAGCGTGCCTGTTTTGTCGAACGCGACCATCGTCACCTTGCCGAGCGTTTCAAGTACAGCGCCGCCCTTCATCAAGAGGCCGCGCCGCGCACCTGCCGAAAGCGAAGCGGCGATCGCCGCCGGCGTCGAAATGACGAGCGCGCAGGGGCAGCCGATCAAAAGGATGGCAAGGCCCTTATAGACCCATTCGCCCCATGGCCCTGTGAACAGCAGCGGCGGAACGACCGCGACAAGCGTTGCGACCACGACCACGCCGGGCGTGTAATAGCGCGAGAACCGATCGATGAAGCGCTCGGTCGGCGCCTTCGATTCCTGCGCCTCCTCCACCAGCTTGACGACGCGGGCGATGGTATTGTCGGCAGCGGCGGCGGTGACGCGAACCCTCAACACCGCATCGCCATTCACCGTGCCGGCAAAAACGACGGCATCGACGCCCTTGCACACCGGCGTGCTCTCGCCCGTCACCGGCGCCTCGTCGATCGCGCTCTCGCCTGAGATGATGATGCCGTCTGCAGAGATACGGTCGCCAGGGCGAACCATGATAATGGCGCCGACAGCAAGGCTTTCCGCCGGCACTTCCCGCGTCTGGCCATTGTCTTCGAGCAGCGCATTCTTCGGCACCAAGGCCGTCAGCGACTGGATACTTTCGCGCGCCTTGCCCGCCGCCACCCCCTCCAGCAACTCGCCGACGAGGAACAGGAACACGACGGTTGCCGCCTCTTCGCCGGCATTGATGATGACGGCGCCGATGGCGGCGATCGTCATCAGCATCTCGATCGAAAACGGTGTTCCGGAGAAGGCGGCCATGATGGCGCGCCGCGCGATCGGCACCAGCCCGATCAGCACGGCGACGATGAAGGCATAGGACGCGATCGCCGGCACGAGATGGCCGACGGTATAGGCGGCAACGAGTGCTGCACCCGAAAGAATGGTCAGCCGGCCCTTCCTGCTCTGCCACCAGGGACCGGCCATCGGCGCATGGTCGTGCCCGTGCAGCCCCTCGATTTCCTTCTCGCCATGATCGTGAGGATGATCGTGGTCATGGCCCGCGTGATCGCGGTGATCATGTCCATGGTCGTGACGATGCTGCGAGCCCTGGGTATGCGCAGGCGCAGCGGTTCCGGCAAGCGGCGCGACGGAATAGCCGAGCCCCGTCACCTTCTTCTCGATCACCTTGAGATCGCTGCTGCCATCGTGCCGGACGGTCATCGTGCCCGCCATCACCGAAACGGAAACATCGGCGACACCCGTCAAGCGTCTGACCGCCGTATCGATCTTGGTTGCGCAGGAGGCGCAATCCATGCCGCCAACCCGGTATCGTGTCTCGCTCTCAGCCATGATCCGCTTCCTTGTCAAATAGAAGCATCCCTCCTACATCCTCTAGCGACTAGAGGTGCAAGAGGAAAATCATGAAAAAGATCACCATTGGTGAAGCCGCCCGCCAGAGCGGCGTCAAGGTGCCGACGGTGCGTTATTATGAAAGCATCGGCCTGCTCGCGGCCCCGAGCCGCAGCGAAGGCAACCAGCGCTCCTTCGAGCCTGCCGATATCAGCCGTCTCGCCTTCATCCGCCACGCCCGCGAACTCGGTTTCGAGATCGACGCGATCCGCACGCTGCTCACCCTGCAGGACGATCCGCACCAGTCCTGCGCCTCGGCCGACGCCATCGCCAAGGCCCGCCTCATCGAAGTCGAGCAGCGCATCCGCAGCCTGATGGCGCTGAAGGCCGAGCTGGAAACCATGGTGGAAGGCTGCGGCCACGGCCGCGTCGACCAATGCCGCGTCATCGAGGTTCTCGCCGACCACGGCCAGTGCACGCATCCGCACCACTGATCTCTACCCTTGCAGGCAATCCATGCCCGCGCCAAAACTGCATGCAGAGAGAATCGGGCGAAGATATCAATGAACCAGAAGCGGATTGCAATCATCGGCGGCGGCCCGGCGGGTCTCGCGGCTGCCGAACTGCTTTCCCGTTCCGGTCATACGGTGACGGTCTACGACGCCATGCCGACCTTTGCCCGCAAGTTCCTGCTGGCCGGCAAGTCCGGTCTCAACATCACCCATTCCGAGGATTATGCCCGTTTCACCACGCGCTTCGGAGCGGCCTCCGCCCGTCTGCGCCCCGCTCTTGATGCGTTTACCCCTGATGATATCAGGGATTGGGCAGCAGGGCTCGGCACCGAGACTTTCGTCGGCTCGTCCGGCCGGGTTTTCCCGAAGGTGATGAAGGCCTCGCCTTTGCTGCGCGCCTGGCTCAGGCGGCTGGAGGCGCAGGGCACTGCGCTGCGCACCCGCCACCGCTGGACCGGTTTTGCCGAAGGCGGCTATGTTTTCGAAACGCCCGAAGGGCGCAGCATCGTCCATTGCGACGCGGCCCTGCTCGCGCTCGGCGGCGCAAGCTGGCCGCGCCTCGGCTCCGATGCTGCCTGGGTGCCTCGGCTGGCCGGCAGGGGTGTGGAAATTGACACTTTTCAACCCGCCAATTGCGGCTTCGCCGTCGGATGGAGCGGCAACTTCAGCGAGCGTTTCGCCGGCGAGCCGGTAAAATCAGTCACCGCCACGTCCGAGGCCGGCACGTTTCCCGGCGAATTCGTCATCACCGGCAGCGGCATCGAAGGCAGCCTCGTCTATACCCATACGGCCGCGTTGCGCGACCGGCTGCTGAACCATGGCAGCGCCGTCCTGACGCTCGACCTCGCACCCG
>NZ_VSZV01000158.1:1688-7926 GCF_008919455.1 Rhizobium sp. PEPV16 | reverse complement strand
AAGACGGGACTTGGTGCGCTGATCCGGTTCAGTCGATCCAGTTGTTCCGGTGCAAGCACCAGATCCAGCGCTCCAAGATTGTCCTCGGCCTGAGCGAGCGTGCGGGCGCCGATGATGGGAGAGACGACGCTCGGATTGGCCAGCGTCCAGGCAAGCGCCACCCGCGATGGCGTGGAGTTGGCCTCTTCGGCGACGGCTCGAACCTCGTCCGCAATCTCGATCGCACGTTGGTTCAGATGACCGGACGAAGCTATGACACCCTTCCGGCTGGCAGACACCGTGGCCTCTCGCGAATCCTCGACATCGGCAAAGGAATATTTGCCTGTGAGCACGCCACCGCCGAGCGGCGACCAGGGCAGCACCCCGAGGCCCAAGGCCGAAGCCGCAGGCAGAAGCTCGTGCTCGACGGTCCGCTCCACGAGGCTGTATTCGATCTGCAGCGCCACGAAAGGAGACCAGCCGCGGATGTCAGCGAGCGTCTGCATCTGTGCAACCCGCCATGCAGGCGTATTGCAGATGCCGAGATAGAGGACTTTCCCGGTCCGAACGAGGTCATCGAGCGCTCGCATGACCTCGTCCGGCCGGGTCGTCATGTCCCATGCATGGAGATAAAGGAGGTCGATGCGATCGGTGTCGAGCTGCGTCAGGCTGTGCTCGACGGAGCGCACCATGTTCAGGCGGTGGTTGCCCCCGGAGTTCGGGTTGCCCGGTTCGCGCGCCATCGTAAATTTCGTTGCAAGGACGATCCGCTCGCGCTTGTCGCCGATGAATGTCCCGAGCAGGCGCTCGGCGCCGCCGTCGGTGTAATTTACCGACGTGTCGACGAAGTTGCCACCCCGGTCGATATAGAGATCAAAAATGCGGCGGGCCTCATCGCCGTCCGCGCCCCATCCCCAGTCCGAACCGAAGGTCATCGTTCCGAGGCTCAACGGCGAAACTCGCAAGCCCGACTGTCCAAGAAGTTTATAGTGATCAAGCGTCATATCGCTGTCTCCTGGTTGTGAGATCCAAGGTAGACGCGCCAAGGAGAGCGAACAACTTGCCTAATGATGACCACCATGGTAACAAATTCTAACCAATGGCGATCGATCTGAATGGCATCTCTGTTTTCCTGGCAGTCGCCGAAGCGCGGAGTTTTCGCGTGGCCGCGGAGAATTTGGGCGTCACAAGGCCCGCCGTCAGCCAGACCATCCGGCGTCTCGAAGATCGGCTGGGTGTGGCGCTCGTGCAGCGCACCACGCGCAGCGTCAGTCTCACAGAGGCCGGCGAACGACTGTATCAGCGGGTGGCGCCGGCTATTTCCGAAGTCGGACTGGCGCTCGACGCGACGGCGGACCGCGACAACGCACCGAGCGGACTGTTGAGGCTGGCGGTGTCATCCATCGCCGAGCAGTTCATCTCAGGGCCGCTTCTGGCGCGTTTCGCGGACGCATTTCCTGCCGTTCAGGTTGACGTGACCGTCACGGACGAGGAATTCGACATTGTCGCGGAAGGCTATGACGCAGGGGTACGTTTGGGCGAAGTCATCGATCAGGACATGATTGCGATTCCGGTCTCGGGCGAGCAGCGCCAGGGCGCCTTCGCTGCGCCGTCCTATATCGAACGTTTCGGCAAGCCTGAACATCCTTCGGAGCTCTCCGCGCATCGTTGTATCGGCTGGCGTCCAGCGCCACACAGCGCGCCCTATCGGTGGGAATTCGGCCAGCATGGGCGTGAGTTCGACGTGGCTGTCGACCCCCAGATCACCACCAACGACATGTGGCTTATGATCAGAACAGCATGTGCCGGCGGCGGCATCACCTTCGGGATGGAGGACACCTTCAAGCCCTATGTCGAATCTGGTCAGTTGGTCCCTCTCCTTCAGGAGTATTGCCCTCCGTTTGCCGGTTTTTTTCTTTACTACCCCAGTCGGCGCAATCTTGCTCCGAAGCTTCGGGCACTCATCGACCATGTTAGGCGCTGGCGATAGCATCCGACCGTGAGATGGCCGTCCTGACAGGCATTGCCCGGCTGGCCGGGTCGACGCGGAACCGCGGGGAGAGGCTACCTTGAAGCTGTGGTCGCATCGAGGATGGCCGCCTGGATTGCCCGCTCCATCGCGTCGCTTTCGTCGAAGACGGCCGTCATTAAAGTCGCGCCCTCAATCCGAACCAGCGCGTCGGTCGCGAGTTCTTCAGCTATCTCGCTTGGCAGCCCCCTTGCGAGTATGGCCGTAAGGTGATCCCTCAGAGACAGGAAGATGATGCGCACCGCTTCCTTGGCGGCAGGCGTTTCGTCATCCACCCCGTAGGCAAGATGCAAGCCCACGCAGCGCTTTCGATGGGCCAGATTCTGAGCGATGTCCCGGATTTTGTCAGCATATATCTCGAGCCACGACCGGTCATCCGACCCGCCTTCCAGCACCGTCTCCCGTAACGTCATGTCGAGATTGCCAATCGCCTCGTGCATTCCGACCTGGTCATCCTTGACGAGCTTGGTTACTGCCGTTCAGCGCTTCAGGCGGCGCATTGCTCTTCCACCTGCCAAGCAAACTCTACGAACGCACCAGCGTCATCATCACGACCAACCTCAGCTTCAGCGAGTGGGCGAGTGTCTTCGGCGATGCAAAAATGACCACCGCGCTGCTTGACCGGCTCACACATCATTGCCACATCCTGGAAACCGGCAACGACAGCTTCCGCTTCAAGAACAGTTCAGCGCATGAGCCAAAATCGACAAAGGAGAAACCTAAGACCTTGACCACCACAACGGACCCGAACAATACCTAAGAGGCGGGTTACTTCTCAGTGCAAATCCCGGGTCAACTCTCAGCGCAAATCAACACTCAAGCGGGCCTATCTTTATCTCGTGAGAGTGCCAACCATTCGATTGACGCCGCCCCAATATTCCTTGTGCATGGTTTCAGCTGCCTCCGAGATTGCCAGCTTCCAGGCAGGTCCGCGATTCCATGCCTCTTCCACAGCATCAGCCAGTGAAGGCCCGTGGCCGGTGACCGGCAGGGCGTCGAATAGCATTCCTGCCTGTCTCAGGTCTTTATCCCGTTTGGCTTGGCCGCCGGCGTCATTTTGGCGGCGACCGGCAACGATAAGCTTATGCACTGCATACCTGCAAGGATCAGGGATGACCACCGAGATACCGGCACCATGTAGCAGGATCGAACGAACGGGATCACGGATCAAGAAATCCATGAACCTTAGCGGTTCGGCCGACGCGCCGCCGAGAGCGGGCATGTTGGCGGGTTTGTCAGAATATTCTTCAGCTCCTCTGTTCGTCGTCATGAATTCGACCCGGTAGCCGGTTTGATTCCGGAAGGCATGAGATCGAGGGCTACCGCTGATGTGCGGCACGGCCCGGAACGTTGGATCAAGCCCTTTCAGGAGATCGAGGATCGGCGGCAGTGAATCCGCTACTTCGGCAGAGATCGCGAAATCCTGGGCTAGGTCTGCATCACCTGTTAGGATCGCCGCCGAGGGCAGACGGATGCCGAGATATGCTGAGTAGCATTGAAAAGCGACAGTGCCGATGAGAACACCGCGCAGCCGGAAGAGACCGGCCTTGGCAAGCGCTTGTACGACATCGCCGGTAAAGCGATCAGGAGCAATCAAACCGGCTTCCCGCGTCAGCGTGGAAACGAACTTGCGGCGTGCCTTATAGTCCGACTTCTCGCCCTTGAAGGTTTCGACCCGTTCCGAAATCACGGGATCGTCGGCAGGCCCGACATACCGGCGCTTCTGCCCGCCCTCACCGTCGGGTTGGTCGAAATACCAATAGCGCCGACCATCGACTGCCACCGGCACAAATCTACCCGACGGGGGGAAGTCTTCCGCCCAATCGTCATCGAATGCCCGTTGCTGAAGTTCCGCGACCATGGTCCGGAACATGAGATCAATCTGCTTGATCACGGCGGCCTCTATATTGTTTTCACAAATCTAGTATAGACACTGTCTTTGAGCAAGCGGTAGTCGGTACTACCCTGGGGCACTGCCCCCACCTTCACGACACGAATACCGGGCTCCCGGCCAAGGCAGGAATATGCTCAATCTAACACTTGTCACTATCCAAAGGCCTCTCTATATTGTTTTCGCAAATCTAATATAGTGAATCAGTTGAAACGCTTCTCCTGACTGTCTGCGTAAGTTTGCTCCGCTCACATTCTGGCCTCTCGGGACCGGATTGCAAAAAATCAGAGGCGTCAAGTCATCGCGCCTCCAAGAATTCCTCGGTTTAGGAGCGCAGCAAGGTTGTCAGCATTTCATACTCAGGTAGCTCATTGAGCAAGTCGCACGCCTTGAACCGAATCGAACCGGCGACCCTAGCATTCTTCCTATTCTAGTGGCGCCCTAAGCTGCTGTAAAAGTTAGCTTTTGAGGCGTAAGCAGATATATGGAACGCATATGGTGGCCTCGCCAATCGACATCGTCTGCTCACCGTGGTCTGTGCACTCTCAGTCAAAACTTACTGCAGAAGTGGACACGACGGCTCCGCCGCTTTGGGCCATGATATTCCTCAAGGTGAGAGGAGACATCATGCGCTTTAAGAACAAGACCGCCTTGATTACGGGCGGGGGAACGGGGATCGGTGCGGCGGTCGCCCGCCGGATTCGATTGGAAGGCGGGAATGCTCGTGGGGCGACGTCCCGAGCTGGCCTTGGGCAGACCATTTCTCAACATGTTGTCAGCAAACTAAGGTTGCGAAATCGCGCTGGCGGCGGACTTTCTGCGGAACTGTAGATTCCCGTGGCTAACGAGCCCCGCGAGCCGCAGCGTGAGGCTAACGCCAAACAGTAGTCCGCCATAATCCGGCATCCTCGCTGAGGCGGTTGCTTGCGACATCTCATCGTCACGTCGTAGCTGTCATTTCGCCGACGAGACGCCCCCTGCCCGCTCACACTACATCAATGATCGGCATTCGCCGCAGGGTCTGTGTGACGCCCAGCCGCGGCGGCCCTGCTACATTGCATTACATTTCTGGGCTGCCGGGAAATATGCCAGACACATCAAACGCGCGATGTATGCGCTTGGCCCAAGACGCATCGATCGTGGCGGTCGATGATCGGGACGGGGCACGTCGCAACAGTGGTTACGACGGAGCCTTGCGTTTCGAAACTTGAACGACCGCTTAAATACAACAGGAAAGGAACGACAATGTCGGACAAAATGTTCTCCAGCCAGGCAAAGACAACAGCAATATCGTCTACACTTACTCGACGGGCGCTGCTCGCCACCGCGGGAGCCATTGGCGCACTCAGCGTCCTGCCTCGTCCGCTTTGGGCGGCGGGTTTTGCCGAAAACGAAATTCGACCGTTTACATACTCGGCCTCCGAGGCGCAACTCACTGAGTTGCGCAGACGCATCGGCGAAACTCGATGGCCCGAGAAGGAAACGGTTAGTGATCAGTCGCAGGGCGTGCCACTCGCGACAATGCGGGAACTGGCTCGCTACTGGGCGACCGATTACGACTGGCGTAAGGGCGAAGCCAAGCTCAATGCCTATCCGCAGTTCATCACAGAGATCGACGGCTTGGATATACATTTCATCCACGTTCGTTCGAACCACGAAAACGCCTTGCCGCTCGTCGTTAACCACGGATGGCCCGGCTCGGTGATCGAGCAGCTGAAGATCATCGATCGCCTCACAAAGCCGACCGAATACGGTGGCACCGCATCGGATGCTTTCCATGTGGTCATTCCGTCGATGCCTGGCTACGGATTCTCTGGCAAGCCGACAGCGACGGGATGGGGTCCGGAGCGCATGGCCAAAGCCTGGGCTGACCTTATGAAGCGTCTCGGCTATACACGTTATGTTGCGCAGGGTGGCGACTGGGGTGCATTTGTCGTCGACCAGATGGGTCTTCAGGCTCCGGAGGGCCTTCTCGGCATCCACGCCAACATGCCCGCTACCGTTCCAGCCGACGTTGATAAGGCGCTTCTGGCCGGTGCCCCTGCTCCCGGCGGGCTATCTGCCGAGGAAGAGGGCGCCTACGCTCAGCTAGTCAGAACCTTTAAGCAGGTCGACTATGCTAGGCTGATGGCAACGCGCCCCCAGACTCTGTATGGTATTGCGGATTCACCCGTTGGTCTCGCCGCATGGCTTCTCGATCACAATGATGCGGATGCGCAGCCGGCCGCGGCTATCGCCTCGGCCTTGAATCGGACCGCCAGCACGACGGGCGAACTTACGCGTGACGAGATCCTCGATAACATCACGCTCTATTGGTTGACGAATACAGGAGTCTCTGC
>NZ_VSZV01000158.1:0-1639 GCF_008919455.1 Rhizobium sp. PEPV16 | reverse complement strand
GCTAATTCACTACAACAAGGTGGAGAAAGGTGGCCATTTCGCGGCTTGGGAACAGCCACAGCTCTTTACCGAAGAGCTACGGGAAGGCTTCAGATCGCTTCGATGATTACCGAGATCCGAGCATAGGCGAGGCCCTCCCTCCAGCATCCTGAGGTGGACCGGTTTACCCAGTCCACCGTCGTCGTGGCATATCCGGGCAATCCCGCGAATTTGATTGCCGCGGTCGAAGCAAATGTTTTTCCTAGCGCGGTGGTTGGTTGATCGGCCTTGGCGACAAAGTGGCCGTTGGTTTTTCAATTCCTGCTCTCAGCTGTTGAATATTCCAGCGACAGCAGTCAGCGTTTTTAACGCGCGAACTACTGAACGGCAGGACAGGTCCCGTGTAGCGCCGTCGGCAGGGACGGCCTGACCACCGACGATCTCTATGGGTTTTTGACCACTGATCCCAATGACCTGGTGAAGCCGATCCATGACACGGCCATGCCGGTCCTATTACTGACGGAAGAAGAGACCGACATCTGGATGCGGGCGCCATGGGAAGAGGCCAAGGAAATAGCCCGTCCATTACCCAATGATGCGCTGATCATCTCCTCCCGCGAACCGTACGGATCCACGATCGTCTCGAAATCCGGAGAGCCGGTGGACAGGGCAGTCTGCTTTGACACCTGAACTCACAGCTTGAATGTATCGGAAAGCGAAAAAGCCTGCCGCGGGAGGAGGTGCGGCAGGCTTTTCCAAAAAAATTGAACTACGGCTGGGAGGAGGAGTGCCGTTGTTCCGTCAGGCGCCCCTGGGAGGAGGAGTGGGTCGCCTGAAACACGAAGCTCTGCGGGAGGAGGTGCATTGCTTCGTTGCTCCGAAGATATCAGAGGCTGCCCCGATCGCCAGCGCTCAGATCGCAGTGCAGCCATGCATTTGCTGCAACGCAATATAAATCCTGTGCTTATTGTTCGGCCATTATGCTCGAGATGCCGCCTTCTCATGCTGGGCTCGAAACCGAGAACGAATTCGATCACCTTGGCGGAGGACATTTCGCACGGCTTCAGGATCGACCCCGGTCCAGCCAATCGATAGAGGTTGAAGCTGACGATATCGGTTCCGCTAAGCTCCTCGCCGTAGAGCCAGGTCCGTTTGCCATCCTCCGACCGCTTGACGGTCACGCCCCATGATCGATTACCAAAATATCCGTCGACATAGCCGTCCGGCAAGTTCGCAAGGGCGTCTTCAAACGTGGCCTGGGTTGATGGAGGTGTTTTGCTGCCGCCGTTCATTGTGCCAGGCATTCGTCGCAGATCCCACAGCCATCGTAGCCCACTTCTTCCCTTCTAAGTGCATGCCCGTCGAAGCCTGTGACGCAGTGGCTATCAGTATTTTGAGGAAAAACTATCATCTGATCTTCCCCGTTCAACCGGCTCGCGTCCGAGACGTCGTGTCTAGCAATGCACCTGTGACGGCACTTGCATAGGTGGGAACCGCGAGAACAAAGTTGCTGCTGAGAAACTGGTCAGCACCTCCGAACTCCGGCAATAGTCGCAGGTCTTCGTCTTTGATTGCAGCGCGGATCGCATCAAAAATCTTCACAGAGTCGACGAAACGATAGGGGCGGTCCTTTAGAGAACCTATTACCGGAGCAATCGCG
>NZ_VSZV01000068.1:0-2658 GCF_008919455.1 Rhizobium sp. PEPV16 | reverse complement strand
CCCCCTCATCTTTGCCCCGAACGAACGACTGACGCCGCCTTTGGGGATCGCGCATTTTCCCAAGGAACTGCCGATCCCGCCGCGGTCGTGGGTCGAGCGGGTCGCAAATGTCACACGATGGTCGGAAATGCCGAGAGGCGGGCATTTCGCCGCGCTTGAGCAGCCGGATTTGCTGGCAAGCGAGATCAGGGAGTTTTTCCGGCCACTCCGCTGAGATTGAGGTCGACGGGGCGGCTACATTTCCCGATAGAACCAGATGATGCGGTCAGATTGTGGGCAGCACCCCACCCTCGAGCCTGAGATTGGCACCTGTTAATGTAGCCCGCCCGGGGTCTGGCGAGAAACGAGATGGTGTCAGCGATCTCTTCCCGAGTTCCCACACGGCCAACTGGCACCCCAGCAAACATCTGCAAAAGCGCTTGCTCAATCAGTTCCCGTGGTTCATCTCTGGCATTCCCTAGCTCGTTTGCGACCTCGCGCGCCAAATTCCTTCCAAACGCGGCCAAACTCTGGATCAATGCATCGCTGTGATCAGGCCAATGAGGCCGTGGCTGTGCAGGTCGGCCACGGACCCGGCGTGGCCACGTCGATTGAAATAGGCTTATGCGGTGTGAATCGCGCAATGATTGCCTACGACAGAATTCCAGGTCGCCACAGTCGCTGTTAAGCTGACGAAAACCGCGTCTGTCGACCATCCTCAGTAAATCGCTCGCTGTTCTGATCGAAAGAGCCGACACAGCCAACAATGAGGATTGCGCATGGTAGCATACGCGATGCGCATTGGTCTGTTACAAGGCGATTATGTATTGTTTTCTATAAGTTAGCTTGAGGCAAGTTTCTGCCTTAATGGTGTAGGCCGAGCCGCATCATTTGACTGTTGGTGGAGCTACCGAAACCTACGCCTCACGCTGGTTGACAGCCCAATTATTTCTTGCTCGGAAACCCTGGAGACGCCATGCACACCCGCCGTTCACTCCTGATCAATTACGCTGAAACTGCCCTCGCTGCCGGGACTTTGTCCGCGGTTCCGGCAGCTGTCTTCGCGAAAGCGCCCATGGAAGGCAAGCAAGCGGCTGGCTTCTACCGCGTGAAACTCGGCTCCTATGAGATCACCGCGCTCTCCGACGGCACAGCGAAACTACCAATGTCGAAGATCTATAAAAACATTGGCGAGGAAGAGGCGGAAACATATCTGGTCGACAGATATCAGGCGGGCTCGGCGGAAATTTCGGTCAACGCCTTCCTTGTCAATAGCGGGGAACGGCTTGTCCTCATAGACGCCGGCACTGGAAATTTATTGGGTCCATCATTGGGTAAGCTTGTCTCTAATATCGAGGCCTCTGGATACAAGGCGTCCGAGATCGACGACGTGATACTGACCCACATCCATGCCGACCACTCCGGTGGGCTTATTGCCAATGGAAGCCGCGTGTACGAGAACGCAGTTCTGCATGTCAACCGGCGCGAGGAGCTGTTCTGGCTTAAAGCCGACGCCGAGAGCAAGGTCGATAAGGTTCTCGGCCCACAGATCACTCAAGCCGAGCAATGCGTCGGCCCGTATGCGGATGCTGGCAGGTTAAAAACTTTCGATGATAATGCCGCGCCTGTTCCTGGTTTCGGCTCGGTCCTGCTCTCCGGTCACACACCCGGGCATAGCGGCATCATTGTTGAGAGCGAGGGTGAGAAAATTGTTTTTTGGGGCGATGTCGCACATGGCGATGTTCTCCAGTATGATCATCCGCAGGTAACGGTGGACTTCGACGTCGATCAGAAAGCCGCCGCGGCTACGCGTGCTGTCGCATTCGCAGAAGCCGCTGATCAGCGATATCTGGTTGCCGGCGCTCATCACGCGTTTCCCGGAATTGGTCATGTTCGTCGTGACGATAGCAATTTTGACTGGGTGCCGATCGTGTACCGGGCCTCTTATTAGACCTAGTTGTCCCGTCGCCGAAATCTCGCACCCCGTGGGCTTGGCGGCTGACGGCTGGCTTCGCACGATGTAGGGAAGACAGTATGTCCTGACGAGCGCGATCTCTCAGAGTGAGATGTCGCCTGTCGCTTAATAGCGCGGCTGCAATATCGAAACGGCGCAGCGGGGACTTGTGCATCATACGCCGCCTCGTACCAGGTGAAGTCCGAGATCGCGGGGCTGTTTTCTCAGGCGACACCTGGTCCGAATTACCCTCGGAGGCAGCATACCCACGCAAATGCTGGCCGTTCTGATCAAAAGGGTCGATCAACCCCACAAAGAGCATTGCGCATGGCGCCATTCGCGATGCGCATTGGCGTCTGAGAACAAGAATATGCAATATTTTCGAGAGTTAGCCGGGAATAGATTTTACTATGAGCGTGCAATTCAAAGGAGGAGCTTTCATGAGGCGCATCTCGACACTGTCGGGACTGGCTGGCTTAGCCATTCTTTTGGCCGGCGCTCTAATTGGTGGAATACATTCGGCTGTGAGCGCCAGCAGAACCCCATCAGCGCCGACGGCCAAGCTTGCGTTTACCGAGAGCGGCCAAGCCGAGCTCCCGAGGGGTTACAGGTCGTGGGTTCACGCATATGTGGCCTGGGAGCCGATAACCACTTCTCTGCTGGACGAAGAAGTCACTCCCACGCCAGAGTTTCACAACGTTTATGTGGAGCCTTACGCCTACCGA
>NZ_VSZV01000213.1:12267-13693 GCF_008919455.1 Rhizobium sp. PEPV16 | reverse complement strand
GACCCTTCGCGGTTATGCCGAATCCATGTCTCGCTGGTTCGGGCACGAGCCGAAACTCAGCTTCGCCCCCTTCGACGCCTGGGCCGAAAGTCAGACGGCTGAGGATGCGAAGGCGACATGGGAACATATCGCCCGCAGCCCGAATTGCTCGATCGCCAAAGCAAAACGCCTGCTCGGTTACACCCCGAGATACACCTCCCTGCAGGCGGTGCAGGAATCGGTCGGCTGGCTGGTCGGGCAGGGGCGGATCGAGACCTGATCCGCCAGCGCCGCCGGCGGCCGGCTGCTTTTGTTTTACGCAATTCCGGACGGAAAACCGCTTAGCACTTTTCCTGAAATTGCTCTAACGGATCAGGATAGCCCTGAAATCATTGACATTGGTTCCGGTCGGGCCGGTTTCGAAGAGATCGCTGGTGGCGGCAAAGCCCGAATAGCTATCATTGCCGTCGAGCAGCCGGCGCGGATCGAGCCCGGCGGCGCGCAGGCGCCTCACCGTGCCGCCATCGGCAAAGGCGCCGGCATTTTCCTCCGAGCCGTCGATCCCGTCGGTGTCGGCAGCGAGGACATGAATGCCCTCCTGTCCGTCGATCGCAAGCGCCATGGCGAGCGCGAATTCGCCATTGCGTCCGCCCTTGCTGCCTTTGGCTCTCAGCGTCACCGTCGTCTCGCCGCCGGAAAGGATGACGACCGGCTTGGAAAACGGCCTGTTGCGGCCCAATACCTCGCGGGCAATCGCCGCATGCACCAGCGCCACGTCGCGCGATTCCCCCTCGATTGCATCTGAAAGGATCGCCGGCTCGATCCCCTGCGACTTCGCCAGGGCGGCGGCGGCCTCCAGCGAAACGCCGGCGGAGGCGATGATGTGATACGCGTGCCGCAAGAAGACCGGATCGTCCGGCCGCGGTGCATCGGCTTTCGGCGAGTTCAGATGGTCGAATGCTGCCTGCGGCAGCTGCAATCCGTATTGCCTGATGATGTCGAGCGCATCGTGCCGTGTCGAACCATCAGGCACTGTCGGCCCGGAGGCGACATGAGCCGGGTTGTCGCCGGGAATATCGGAGACGATCAGGCTGACGACCCTCGCTTTAGTCGCTGCCGCAAGTCTTCCGCCCTTGATGGTGGAGAGATGCTTGCGCACGACATTCATCGCCGAAATCGGCGCGCCCGAGGCAAGCAGCATTTCGTTGAGAGCAATCTCGTCTTCAAGGGTCAGCCCGTCCGGTGGGGCGGGTAGCAGCGCCGAGCCGCCGCCGCAGATCAGCGCGATCACCAGATCGTCTTCCGTCAGCCCGTTCACCGTCTCCGTCAGCCGCTTTGCGGCGGCAAGGCCAGCCGCATCCGGCACCGGATGGGCGGCCTCGATAATCTCGATGCCGCGTGTCTCGCAGCCATAGCCGTAGCGGGTGACCACCACACCTTCGAGCGC
>NZ_VSZV01000213.1:0-12192 GCF_008919455.1 Rhizobium sp. PEPV16 | reverse complement strand
CAGACGCTTTCAAGCGCCTGCGCCATCTGCGCCGCGCCCTTGCCGGCGCCGATCACCACGGTCCTTCCCTTCGGCCTTTCAGGCAGATGCGCCTTGATGCCGGTCAGCGGATCGGCGGCGCGAACTGCTGCGTCGAACAGGCTTTTCAGGAAATCGCGGGGAGCGGTTATCGTCATCGGTGGTCTCTGCTGCCTCGGTGTCGATGGTAATGTGGGGCGCTTGCTGCACCATAGCCTACTGCATAATGCAGCAATTCAAAGTGTTACAGCGTCAGTCGGCGAGGGCCGCCAGGATCCGGACCCAGGATCGTATGCCTTTATGGAAGCTGGAGAGATCGTATTTTTCGTTCGGGCTATGGACGCGGTTGTCGAAGCGGGCGAAGCCGACCAGCAGGGCATCGCATCCGAGCCGCCGTTTGAATTCGCCGATGATCGGGATCGAGCCTCCAGTGCCGGCAAGGGCCGTTTCGCATTGCCATTCGGTCGAAAGCGCCTGAAGCGTCCTGGTGAGAAACGGACTGTCGATCGGCATGACGGTTGCCGGCGAAAGCCCGTAATCCCTGAAGCTGACCGAACAATCCCGAGGGATACGTGCGCGCACGTGCCCCTGGAAGGCATCACGGATCGCCTGGGGATCCTGTCCTTCAACCAGGCGAAACGAAATCTTGGCGCTTGCCTTCGCCGGAATGACCGTCTTGAAGCCTTCGCCTGTATAGCCGCCACTCATGCCATTAATCTCGCAGCTCGGCCGCGCCCAGATCTGTTCGAGGACGGAACGGCCTGCCTCGCCGGCCGGATCTCTGAGGCCGATATCGCCGAGAAAGGCCTCCTCGTCGAAGGGCAGTCTTTTCCACAGCGCCTTGATGGCGTCGGGAAGCTCTTTCACGCCATCATAAAAACCCTCGACCGCGACGCCGCCATCGGCGCGCCGCAGGCTTGAAACCACGTCTGACAGCACCTGCAGCGGATTGCGCGCGGCATTGCCGAACATGCCGGAATGCAGGTCTTGATCGGCGCAGGTGACCTCGATTTCCGCACTAAAGATACCGCGCAGCATCGTCGTGACGGCAGGCGTTTCGCGATCCCACATATCCGTGTCGCAGACGAAAACCGCATCGGCCTTCAACTCGTCCGCCGTGGCATCCAGAAAGGGTGCGAGGCTCGGGCTGCCAGCCTCTTCCTCGCCTTCGAACAGCACGCTCACCTGCACCGGCAGTTTTCCGGTGACGCACTTCCAGGCGCGGCAGGCTTCGACGAAGGTCATCAACTGTCCCTTGTCGTCGGACGCGCCGCGCGCCACGATCGCGGTATCACCATTCGGCAAGGCTTCCATGCGCGGCTCGAACGGATCGCTCGTCCACAGCGCCAGCGGATCGACCGGCTGGACATCGTAATGGCCGTAAAACAGCAGATGCGGTCCGGACGCCGCCTTTTCATGGGCGACGACCATCGGATGGCCGGTCGTTTTGCGCACCGATGCTTCGAAGCCGATGGCAGCCAGATCCCGGCTCAGCCATTCGGCAGCAGTGCGGCAGTGATCGCGATAGGCCGGGTCGGTCGAGACGCTCGGAATGCGGATCAGCTCGAAAAGCCGCGCCAGGCTGCCATCGAGGCTTTTGTCCACATGGGCAAGAACGGCATCGATATCTTGGTCCATGGCACTAGTCATCGTCTCTCCTCAGCGTTTCAATCTTCCGGGTCGAGAATGCAGCATTGCTCGGCCACAGGCGTGAGCACCGCGGACGCCCCTGTTTCCAGTGGATCGGACAGCGACCCATTGGCGGTGATCTCTCCCGCTGATGTCATGCATTTGTACTGATAGGCCCGGCCGAGATAGGTGCGCGTGCCGAGCACCGCCGCGATGCCATTACCGTCACGGCTGACGGCAAGACCGTCTGCGCGGCAGGCCAGGACGAAGTCGTCCTTGATCGGCCCGAATGTTTCCTGGGACAGCTGCAGCCGCGCTCCGCCCGTTGTTTCGGCGGTCACAAGCGCGCCGTTGCGCGTGGTCACCTTCATGCGGATCAGGTTCTCGAAGCCGACGAAGCGGGCGACGAAGGCATTAGCCGGCTGGCGATACAGCACCTCCGGCGCATCGAGCTGCATGATGCGGCCGGCATTCATGATCGCCACCCTGTCGGAGATCGAGAACGCCTCTTCCTGGTCGTGGGTGACGTAAAGCGAGGTCGTGCCGTTGGCGCGCTGGAGCTGCCGGATCTCGACGCGCATGTCGATCCTGAGCTTTGCATCCAGGTTGGAAAGCGGCTCGTCGAACATCAGCAGCGGCGGCTCGATAACAAGGGCCCGGGCGAGCGCCACGCGCTGTTTCTGGCCGCCTGAGAGCGCCGACGGCAGGCGGTCGGCGAAGGCCGAAAGGCCGACGCGGTCCAGCATGGCCATCGTTCTTTTCGCCCGCTCCGGCTGGGGAATGCGGCGCTGCCTCAGGCCGAAGGCAACATTGTCCTGCACGCTCAGGTGAGGAAAAAGCGCGTAGTTCTGAAAGACCAGGCCGATGTCGCGCGCATGCGCGGGAAGTCCGGTCAGGTTGCGCGCGCCGAGCTTGATGCTGCCGCTGCTCGGCTGCAGAAAACCGGCCACGAGGCGCAATGTCGTCGTCTTGCCGCAGCCGCTGGAGCCTAGCAGGGAGACCAGCTCCCCGGCCATGACCGAGATCGACAGGTCTTTGAGCACCTGCGTGCTGCCGTAATGGGCGGAGATGGAATCGATGGTGAGGGATACGGTCAAGAGCTTCTACTTTGTCAGGAAGGTGAGGCCGAGCGTGGCCTCGACGACGGCCATGACGCCGACTGTCACGAACATCAGCAGCACCGAGACCGATGCGATCGTCGGATCGAAGAACTGTTCCATATGCGCAAGGATCTGGATCGGCAGCGTCGAGATACCCGGCCCGGTCAGAAAGACCGAAACCGACACGTCGTTGATCGAGGTGATGAAGGCGAGGATGAAGGCGGCAATGACCCCGGCGTGGATATTCGGCAGGACCACGGTCAGGAAGGTCTTCAATGGCGGGCAGCCGAGGCTGATCGCCGCCTCTTCGACGGATAAATCGAAGGCCGCCAGGCTGGCGCCGACGACACGCACCGAATAGGGCAGGATCAGCAGCGCATGGCCGACCAGCAGGCTGATGAAGATCGGCAGCCCGAGGCCGATCGTGACGGATTTCATCAGCGAAAATCCGAAGACGATCTCCGGCACCAGGATCGGCAGCACGAAGATGGTGGAAAGCCAGCGCGGCAATTCCACCCGATAGCGGTTGATCGCATAGGCCGCCGGGACGCCGATCAGCAGCGACAGCGCCGTGCCGAGAAAAGCGACCTGCAGGCTGGTGATCGCGGTCGTGCGGAAGGCTTCGATCTGGAAGATATTGACGAACCACCGCAATGTCAGGCCCTGCGGCGGGAAGGTCAGATAGGTCGTGTCGCTGACGGCCGCACCGATGATGATGACGAGCGGTGCGAGCAGGAAGAAGAAAACGCAGGCCGCAAAAGCGGCGAGGATCGGGTGAACGCGCCTGTCCATCATACCGCCATCGGATTGAGCCGGCGTGCGATGCGGCTCATGATCAGGACGACGCCCAGCGTCAGCACCACCATGATGGCGGCGATCGTCGATGCGCCGACCCAGTCGAAGGTCACCATGGCGCGCTGGTAGAGGAAGGTCCCCATCATCATCTGCTTTTCTCCGCCGAGCAGTTGCGGTGTCGCATAGGAGGTGAAGCTGCCGGTGAAGACTAGGACCGCACCGACGATGAGGCCGGGTGTCGCGAGCGGCAGGATCACCTGAAAGAATGTCATCAGCGGCCTCGCGCCGAGCGAGGCGGAGGCATCGATCAGATCGCGCGGGATACCTTCAAGCACGCCGACCAGCGTCAGGATCATCAGGGGAACGAAGAGATAGACCATGGCGACGATCACCGAACCTTCGGTATAGAGCATCGAAAGCGGCTCCCCGATAATGCCGGTCGAGATCAGCATGGCGTTCAGAATGCCATTCTTTCCGAGAATGATCAGCCATGCGAAGGATCGGACGACGACACCCGTCAGCAGCGGAAAGACCGCTGCGACGATCATGATGCTCTTTGCGCGACCGGGCATCTGCGCGATCACATAGGCGGTGATGAAACCGACGGTCAGGGAGATCGCCGTCGTGACCAGGGCGATCTCCAGCGTCCGATAAAGCACCGCCCGGCGAAAGCCGCTGCTGAAGAATGTCACATAGGGGGCAAATATGCCCTTCGGCTCCGCAAAGGTCGCCGCGATGGTGATGGCGACGGGAATAATGAGAAGCACAACGACGGCAATCGTCGCCGGCATCGTCAACACCCATCTGGCAAAATGCTTCATCTCAAAACTCGTGGCATGTCCGGATATCAGGAGCGCCGCATCTCGGATTCGGATGTGCGGCGCTTCCAGGTCTGGCCCAGGTCTAGCCCAGGACTGGCAATGAACCGGTCTCAGGCCAGGATATGGCGCAGCTTACTGACCGAAGACTTCGTTCCAGCGATCGATCCAGTCGGCCTTGGCAGCGTTCATCTTGGCATAGTCGATGCGGGTGAGGCCTGCCACCATATCCGGGCCATAGGTCCAGATCTTCGCTTGGTCCGGCGTCAGGCTGACCTTTGTCGAGATCGGCGCATCGACGCCTTGTTCGGCTTCAGCCTGCTGGACTTCTTTGGACAGGATGAAGTTGATGAACTGATGGGCGAGTTCGACATTTTCCGAACCCTTCGGGATGTTCACGGTGTTCAGCGTGGCAATGTCGCCGTCCTTGAGCTTGGCCCATGTCATCGTCGGAACGGCCGCCTGCATCGATGCCAGGGTGAAGTCCTGGGCCAGTGCAACGCGCACTTCGCCTGTTGATATCAGGTTCACCAGCTCCGAGCCGGTGTTGTAGTTCTTGACGACATTGGGCTTGAGCGCCTCGATTTCCGAGAAGGCCTTGTCGGTGTCTTCATAGGCATCCGCGCCGCCATGTTTGCCGGCTTCCAGCACGACCAGCGGGCCGGCCGTGGTGGTGATGCCGGGCAAGGACACGGCGCTTTTCAGATCGTCGCGCCACAGGTCGCTCCAGGCGGTGATCGGCGGATTGACCTTGGCGGAATCATAGACGATGCCGACGCGACCGATCGTGTAGGCGGGGCCGTATTTGCCCTGAGGCGCCTTGCCCAGCTCGTAAATATCCGCGAGGTTGGGGATCTTCGACGGATCGATCTCCTGGAACAATCCCTGTTCAATGCCGAGCTGCGAGAAGCTGTCGGTGAGATAGATGACATCGACGCCCTTGCCATCGCGCAGTTTCAGCTTGTTGAGCCGGTCGGCATTGTTGCCGGTCTCGAACACGATCTCGCAGCCGCAGATCTTCTTGAACGGCGTGATGATGTTCGCATTCATCTTCTCGCCGTTATAGCCCCACCAGGAGATAGTCAGCGTCTTCGATTGCGCATGTGCCGCAGCGGTGCTGCCGACGGCGGCAAGCAGCGCAAGAGACAGGATTCGGGCAAAACGTCTGGCCTTCATGAGCAATGTCCTTCTGTGAAAAGCGGCGTTGGCAATCGGGATCATACCCCCAGGATTTGAGGGATACTATTTTTTGATCGATCGGGTCGCAAGCTCAATAATTGAGCAAATACGCTCCTGTGCGAGGAATTTTCCAAGACCGGAGCATCGCTTTACACATCGGCGTGTGGTCTTTACGGTCCGGCGGTTCCAGCTTCCAAGGGCATTCCATTCATGGCCACTTCGCGCACTGTTCTTCCTGATGATCTGCTGATCAACGCGTCCGACGAGGTTCTGACGCGGCAGGATCTCGTGCTGACGGCGCTCGGACGCCGGCCGGCCGACAGGTTGTTGCGGGTCGGCCGGTTGCTCGATGTCCATACGAGGACGTGGCTTGACGATCAGGAGATCGTCATCAAGGGCCGCCGTATCGCCTATGTCGGCCCCACCGGCAGTTACGCAGGCGAAGTGAGCGAGCGGTTCGCCGAGCCCGATCTTGCGGGCGTGCCGGGCTTCGGCGAGGCACACAAACATATCGAAAGCTCCCATCTGACGCCGGAATGGGAGGCGGCTTTGGTGATGCCTCATGGCGTGACCTGGACATGCGAGGCGAGCCACGAATTTTCCAACGTCAACGGCGCCCGCAATCTGGAATTCTGGCTGGAAGCGCGCCGGCGCGGATCGCCGATGAAAATCTTTCCCCTGCCTGGCTCCGCCGTCCCTCCGACCGCCTATGAATGGGGTGGCGGCTGGTTCGGCTACGATGAGCAGAAGGCCTTCCTTTCCGAAAGCCTGATGGTCGCCGGGCTCGACGAGGTCATGGACTGGCCGTCCATATCCGATCCCGGCAATCCTTCCTACGATCGGCTGTGGGGCATGATCGGCGCGACCTTCGAGCAGCGCGGCGTGGTCGAAGGCCACGGTGCCGGACTGCGCGACATGGCCTCGATCAATGCCTTTGCCGCGGCAGGTCTCGCCTCCGATCACGAAGGCTGGTTTCTCGATGAGATCTGGCAGAAGCTTCTCCACGGTCTTTTCATCGAGCTCAGGCCGCATTCCCTGCCGGAGGTCATTCGCGGGCTGATCGACAAGGGTCTGACGGACTGGTCGCAGATCGCTCTGGTGTCCGACGACCGCAGCGCCTCGGACACACTGAAAATCGGTGCGACCGACCACAATGTCCGCCTCGCCATTGAAAACGGCCTTGCGCCGGAGATCGCCATCCAGTGCGTCACCCTCAATCCGGCACGCCATATGCGGCTGACGCCATGGGTCGGATCGATCGCGCCGGGCCGTTTCGCCGATATCGTTCTTCTCAGCGACGTCGCCAGCCTGTCGATCGAAAAAGTGTGGGCGGACGGGCGTCCTGTGTCCGAGGGTGCGACATTCGTTGGCGCGCGGCCTGAAATCGACTGGCCGCAATGGGCGACGCGCACCGTGAAAATAGACAGGACGGTCACGGCTGACGATTTCCGCATCGAGGCGCCGCCGAACCGGACCACGGTCAACGCAGCACTTTTGCGGCCGTTTCACTGGCACGACGATTTCATCACCATGGAATTGCCGGTGGAAGAGGGCGCCGTGCAGCGGGATCCCGCGCGCAATGTCACCAAGTTCTCGATTGTCGACCGGTTTTCCGGGGAGGCCAAGGTCTCCAGGATGTTCTGGCTGGGCACCGGGCCGCGCACGCCGGAGACGGCGCTCGCCTCCACGCTCGGGCACGACAAGCACAATATCTGGACGGTCGGCTCATCCGACGAGGCGATGGCGATATCAGTCAATGCCTTGAACGAGCAGCAGGGCGGCTGGGTGCTGGTATCCGCCGGCAAGATTCTCGCCCGCGTCCGATACGAAGTCGGCGGCCTGATGACGGCGCGTTCGGCCGAAGTGCTCGATGCGGAGATGCAGGCTCTTTATGCCGCCGGCGCCGGGATCGACTGGATGTACGAGCCGACCTTTTCGCCTCGATGGTGGCCGGGCTTTCCCGAGCGCCTGTCGTTTGCGACGCTGACCTGCTCGCCCTGGCGCTGGGTCCTGGTCGCACCGTCGGAGCTGGCGCCGGAGGGGTTCGTGAACGTGCTCACCGGCAAAACCCATCCGATTGTCTGGTGACATTGCGGCCCGCTAAATTTCCACCTGATTGATCTTCTTACTGCAGCAAATAGAAAGCATTAACCATAGTCCCGTAGACAACGAACAGGATCAAAGGAACCTGTGTTCGATGGCTACTGAAATGACCCGCCGGCCTGCCGGCGCCAATGAAGGCAAGATTATTGCCTTTCCCGCTGGAACCGGAACTGCCAATGTCGAGCGCTGCGCTCGCGAACTCGGCCGGCGGCACGGCGCAGATGCGATAGATTTCTGGAAGGCCGAATGCCGCAGGCTTGCCGATCAGCTTCTGGCGGCAGGGATGCCGGAGAGCGATGTCAGTCAGCGGGTGTTGCAGTTTCAGCAAGATGTCCAGAGCGAACTCGTCTTCAGCCACCAAAACGGACCACTGCCCAAGTCTCAAAACCGATAGTGGCGATCTCGCGGGATTCTGACTGCCGTCATATGCCTTGCGATTACCGCATCAGCCCGGCGGACCGGAGGGCATCTTCAATAACCTTCTGAATGCCGCCTCGGTCGCTGCCTGCGCCGAATGGGCCTGCGGCGTTTTCGGGTTGCGCAGCAGAGGCTTTTGCATCGCGCCGTTTTTCAAATGAGGGCACCAGACCCCAGGACCTGGCAATTTCGACGGTCGAGGAAATTCCGACGTCAAGCATGAAGGGGCCGCTTGCCCCGTAGCCGGTGCCGACATCGAGCGGCGTGCCGTGATCCATCCCGGCAATCGTATGGAGCTCGATCACCTCGACACCGTGAGCATCGGTCCAGACCTTTCGCTGATGTCGTCCGATATCTTCGACACGCCCCGGCGATGCGTCGACGCCGTGGATATTTCTCCATTGCTCCACGATCGCATTCGCATTGGATGACACGACGGTCCTATCTGCGGTTCCCTGCCAGAGTGATAATGTCGGCCATGGGCCTTTATGGCCTGAGGCGTTTCTCAACCGCAGTTCAAGCTCTTTGCCAGTCGGGCAACCATGGCCACGCATCCGGTCGAACGCCTCGGGAATGGTTGCGGCACTTGCATATGGCAGGCCTGCGATGATCGCGCCGCCTGCAAAAACCTCGGGATAGGTCGCAAGCATGGCTGCGGCCATGGCGCCGCCGGCCGAAAGCCCGGTCACGAACACGCGCCTGCTGTCGATACCGTGTTCCGCAACGACTTTTGCGATCATCTGGCGAATGGAAAAGACCTCGCCGTGATCCCGGCTTATGTCCTCCGGGTTAAACCAATTGAAGCAGAGGTTTGGGTTGTTTGCCCGTCGTTGTTCGGGAAACAGCAGCGCGAAGCCATAGTCCTCGGCCAATCGCGACCACCCGGACCCGATATCATACCCGGCGGCAGTCTGGGTGCAGCCATGCAGGACAACGATCAGCGCCATGTTTTTCCCGCGCTTTGACGGCAGATAGATGTAGCCCCCCAAAGCGCCCGGGTTTGAGCCAAATGCGTCCAAGGCGACGAGATCGGGGTTGTCCTGCGAGGGTCGGGCGCGAAGGGTTCCTCGCAGCGCAGCAAGGCGTGCGAGGGTGTCTGACATAGATCTCATGAAAGTCTCCGCCAATCAGCAGCCAGGATGGCGGTGATGCTGGACTAAACGCGTGAGTCTACGAAAAGGTTGCTGCGCTGCACAATGTTTTCTGGCGCGTTTTTGGTTGGGCGGGCCACTTCTCCTGAGCGAACCAGCTAAGCTATTCAGATATCTTATTTCTTTTGCCGGCAGGGGGAACATCCGTGAAGGTACGGGTTATCAGCGACAATCTTCTCCGCGGGCAGCGAAGGAGGAGCGTCGGTCCTCTTGATTGACCTCGGCGGCGCGAGGAACTTCGGCCCGTATGTAGAGTTGATGTTGTCGATTGACAGAATTGCGACCCAACGAGGCTTTACAGATGTCGAACAAATCCAACTTCTTCTCTTCCTTTGCGACCACCGTCGCCGATCTCTCGGGAAAGCCGTTCACCTTTGTAGCGGCTTTGGCGCTGGTGCTTGTCTGGGCGGTTTCCGGCCCCTTTTTTGGCTATTCAGAGACCTGGCAACTTGTGATCAACACCACTACCACCATCATTACCTTCTTGATGGTATTTGTGTTGCAGAACAGCCAGAACCGTGACGGAAAGGCTCTGCAGGCCAAACTTGACGAACTCATCCTGACGAGCCAGGCGGCCAATAAGTTTGTCGGCATCGAAAAGTTGGATGAGGGAGAACTCAGGGAAATGAGCAAGACCCTTGCCGAGAAAGCAGAATGCGTCGAGGACAAAGCGGATGAGAAATCTGCCGCAGAGGCAGCGTCAGCCTAGGACATGTCGCGTAAAACTGTGCAGCAGTTTTGCGATAACGACACGCGTAACAGTAAAGATCTGAAGCGCGAGGAGCGAATCTGAAAGATTGCGACACGCTTTAGGTCGAGGTCTCTGAGGTTTGGCCGTGGTGTAGCTGGCGCATTCCCTCTATCGCGTCGGCATCTTTCTTCTCAGCCGCAATCCAGTGGTTTCCTGCTTCGCTCGATCGGATCAGTTCGTCGAGCTTGGCATGGAGCGCCGTCATGTCCCGGTTTTGGGAGTGCTGCACCAGCAGCAAGATAAAAAATATGATGAGGGTACCCACCATATTGGTCAGCAAAAACCACTGCCTTGGGAAGGAAAAGCTGAGACCCACTGCCGCCCAAATGGCTGCGAACGCGATCAGCGTGACAGGAACCACACGATGGCCTGCCCACAAGACGACCAAATCAGAGATCTGTCGAAAGTGCGAGCGCATACGGCTCTCCACAGCGCGTAAAACTGGAGATGGAGCAGCTTCCATCACCTCAGCTCAATAAATAGGGCACCGCAAACGACATAAAACCCGCGTTTCCGCGGGTTTTATTCGACGACTAGCCCCTCGTGCCGTTATGGCGACGAGACGTCAATTCAATTTGACCGATGGCTCCCGGCCCCAGACACGCAGTTTGCCAAGCGCCTTGATAAAAGCCGGAACGTCTTTCGCCGCTCCGAGCGCCATCACGCCCTCATCCAGTGAATCGGCAATTCCGGCCTTCTGCATAAGCGGCAACGCTGTTTCCACATAACCGATGTACTTGCAGTGTACGAAGGCGTCCGCCACGAAATCGCGGGCCGTTGCCTCCTTCAGCAGATCGGCGGTTCCCTCGGCTGAGGGGAGGAGGGCGACGGCGTCGTAAAGTACTGAAGGTCCGCCGTCGATCATCTGATGCGCCTCGATCCAGTTGCCGTCCGAGAGCGTCACGCCGCCGATCTTTGGCGCGATCACTTCGAATGCTGCCTTCTGCTCCGTGATCTCCGCAAGCAGCGCCTTGAAGACGGCGGCATCGGTGCCATCGCTGACAAGAATGCCGAGCTTGCGTCCTTCGAACCGCTTCGGACCGCGCTCTATGATGCTCAGCGCCGGCGACGGCTCGAGATCCTGCCGCGTCGGCATGGCGGCATCGGCAGGCTTCGGCATCGATTTGAAGCCGAGTGCGTGGCCGACCTTGCTGGCCAGCGTCTCATCGATGTTCATCAGATGCGAGACCATACGCTCACGAATGACCGGCGTTTCGACCTTGCTCAGTTCGAAGATGAGCGCAGCAGCGATATGGCGTTGCTCCGGCGGAGTCTGGCTGATGTAGAACTGCCGGGCCTGGCTGTAATGATCGGCAAAGCTTTCCGGGCGCAGCCGAACCTTGGGACCCTGTTCTTCGGCAGGGAAGTGGCGGTAGCCTTGAACCGGCGATTCCCGCGGTCCCTGATTCCACGAGTTCGGCTGGTAATTGACGCGGCCGACAGGATTGCGCATCGCCATATGGCCATCCTGCTGAAAATTGTGGAAGGGACACTTCGGCGCGTTGATCGGCAGATGCGTGAAATTCGGACCGCCCAGACGTTTCAGTTGCGTGTCGAGATAGGAGAAGTTCCGTCCCTGCAGAAGGGGATCGTTGCTGAAGTCGATGCCAGGGGGCACGTTCTGCGTCATGAAGGCGACCTGCTCGGTCTCTGCAAAAAAGTTGTCGGGCATTCGGTCGAGCACGAGACGGCCGATCGGTTTGACCGGAAGGATCTCCTCGGGAATGATCTTCGTCGGATCGAGGATGTCGAAGTCGAACGTATCGGCGAAATCCTGATCGAAAAGCTGCACGCAGAGTTCCCATTCGGGGAAGTTTCCCGACTGGATCGACTGCCAGAGGTCGCGGCGATGGAAATCCGGATCCGCGCCATTGATCTTGACTGCCTCGTTCCAGGCGACGGACTGCAGGCCGAGTTTCGGTTTCCAATGGAATTTGACGAACGTCGATTCGTCCGCTGCATTAACGAAGCGGAAGGTGTGAACGCCAAAACCCTCCATGAAACGGAACGATCGCGGAATGGCGCGGTCCGACATCACCCACATGATCATGTGCATGCTTTCGGGCGTCAGCGTGATGAAATCCCAGAAATTGTCATGCGCCGACTGCGCCTGCGGAAATTCCTTGTCGGGTTCCGGCTTTACGGAATGGATGACATCGGGAAATTTAATCGCATCCTGAATGAAGAAGACCGGGATGTTGTTGCCAACGAGGTCCCAATTCCCCTGCTGC
>NZ_VSZV01000290.1:0-26589 GCF_008919455.1 Rhizobium sp. PEPV16 | reverse complement strand
CAGCTGACTTCGGAAGGCATAAGCTGCCCGATCGTCAGCAATGGCGGAACGCCAAGCCTCTTCGAGGCGCATCTCGTCACCTCGGCCACGGAACACCGCGCCGGCACCTATATCTACAATGATCGCCAGATGGTGCGCATGGGCCATTGCACCGAGGACGATTGCGCCATGCACGTGCTGGCGACCGTCGTGTCACGGCCAAACGCCGATCGCGCCGTCATCGATGCCGGGTCGAAGGCGTTGACCTCGGATCTTCAGGGTTTTAGCGATTACGGCCTGATCGTCGGTTATCCCGAGGCGCGGATCAGCAGCCTCTCGGAAGAACACGGCGTGATCGACCTGTCGAATTGTGCCGGCCCCCGGCCGCAAATCGGCCAGAAGCTCTTCATCATCCCGAACCACACCTGCGTGGTGTCCAATCTGTTCGATACGATGGTCTTCCACCGGGGGGGCATCGTTACCCGCGTCGAGAATGTCGCGGCCCGCGGTCTCGTCTGTTAGGAGCCGCTTCCGATTGAGGGCCAAATGGGCCTTATCGCCGAAGGCCGCAGTTATTGGTGGATTGTTAGCGATCGGTATCAGCAAGAATGCAGTCGCTGATATCGCAAGACGTGCGCGCGGCGGATGACTTCCTTCCAATCGCGGAGATAGGCTCTACGGGCGAACGTCCTCTTTGGGGCGGGAAGCGGTCCGTCAGCGTTCAAGAGGGAAGAGCGGACCTTCAGGAAACAAGGCGTGACGACTATAGGTGGCACGTTGCTGGCCTTGAGCGGCAACGACAACGACGGCTTCAGCAAAAGCGGTCTTTGAGGACAGAACGGCCGGGACGACTGGAATTGCCAATCACAGCTATGCCATTCAGCCGAGTGGTGGCGGATCGAGGTAGATTGGCTTTCCGTCGGAGAGGCTTCGCTTAACCTCTCGGGTGAAATCATCAGCGAGCACCTCTTCCTTGTAAGCCTCAAGGCCGATCAAGGCGGCTTCCACCGCCTGCCGCGGACTGATTTTCTTCATGTCGAATCCATGGGTCATGTCCGTATCCATGAAGCTCACATGCAAACCGAGCACTGCCGTCTTCTGGCCGCGGAGTTCGATACGCAAGGCGTTTGTGAAGCTCCAGGCCGCGGATTTCGAAGCCGAATATGCGGCAAGCATAGGCCGGGCATACCAGGTCGCGTCGGACAACACATTGATGATCGCTCCGCCGCCGTTCCTGGCAAGGATCGGAGCGAATGCCTGGCTGACGGCGATCACTCCGAAATAGTTTGTCTCGAAGATCTCCCGCGCTCCCTCGATCATGCTCGGATCAAGGGTGCTGCTAGTCAAACGGGCAATGCCAGCGTTGTTGATCAGCAAGGTGGTGTCCCCGCATTGCTTCGCGGCTTCGGCTATCGAGGCGTGATCGGTTACATCCAGTCTGACCTGTATGATCCCCGGGCCAGTCGCATCAGACGGATTGCGCACACCTGCGTAGACCTTCATTGCGCCGCGTTTAAGGGCTTCCTCAGCAAAGGCCAAACCCAGTCCGCGATTTGCGCCTGTTATGAACAGTACAGAGTCTTGGATAATCATATTCGTCCTCTCTGGTGGGCTAGTTCAAATCGGCCAAAAGCCGTTCGAAGTCCGGCGTGGCTGGGAAATAGTTCTCTTCTTCTTGTCCATTGCAGCTTGTCCATTGCAGCGGCGCCTATAGACCAATCAATGATCGCCAGCTTCGACGACAGCTTTCGCGAAGGCTTGCGGAGCTTCCTGCGGCAAATTATGCCCGATGCCGCCGTCGATCGTCCGGTGCTCATACCTGCCCGAGAATTTCTTGGCGTAGGCGCTCGGATTCGGATGTGGCGCGCCGTTGGCATCACCCTCAAGCGTGATGGTTGGCACGATGATGACGGGAAGCTCGGCAAGCCGCTTTTCGAGATCGTCATACTTCGGCTCGCCTTCGGCCAAGCCGAGCCGCCAGCGGTAGTTGTGGATCACGATGCCGACATGATCCGAATTGTCGAAAGACGCCGCGCTTCGATTGAAGGTGGCGTCATCAAAGTCCCATTTCGGCGAGGCAATCTGCCAAATGAGCTTCGCAAAATCCTGCCGGTTTGCCTCGTAGCCGGCCCGGCCGCGTTCCGTCGCAAAATAATACTGGTACCACCATTGCAGCTCAGTCTTTGGCGGCAGCGGCATCTTGTTGGCTTCCTGGCTGCCGATCAGATAACCGCTCACCGCGACCAAGGCTTTGCAGCGCTCCGGCCACAGCGCCGCGATAATGCAGGCAGTCCGCGCACCCCAGTCACAACCGCCGATGGTTGCCTTCTCGATCTTCAGAGCATCCATCAAGGCGATGATGTCGAGCGCGATCGCCGACTGCTGGCCGTTGCGGACCGTTTCGCTTGAAAGAAAGCGCGTCGTGCCATAACCGCGCAGATACGGCACGATCACGCGGTATCCCTTCAACGCAAGCAAGGGCGCGACATCGACATAGGTGTGGATGTCGTATGGCCATCCGTGCAGCAGGATGACCGGGGGGCCGCTGGCGGGTCCTATGTCGGCATAGCCGACGCTCAGCACGCCGGCGTCGATCTGATTCAACGGCCCGAAAGATGTTGCTGGCGCTTCGGTTGCCTGCTGTGCTGCTGCCGGAGCGATCAGACCGAGCTGAGTGGCTGCGACAGCCATCGCGGCGGTGCCTAAGAACCGGCGACGATCTTGGTCGATCCCATCCGGGATATTGAGCGAATGCATTTGGGAAACCTCTTTCGTTGCGCAGACAATCAGCCGAACGTGAATGCGAAGACCTGCACATCCGAGTCGAGAAACTCGATCTCGAACTGGCGATCGACGATGGGGTACGGTTGGCGGATCAGTTGGTACAGGCGCTGCTCCGTCACCGTGCCTTCGCTTTTTTCGTCAATGTCAATTCCGTGAGCCGCGACTGGCGGCTGTCCGTCGATCAGCACCCGAAATCTCACGGGCGCCGAATTTCTCAAAGTGGCAGCGGCTTGCCGGTTTGCTCCGCCACCATGTACTCGGCGTACCAGTTGGGCCAGTTCTCGTCGCGCTGGCCGCCGTTGCGCTTTTCGTGCTCGCCATGGGCTTCCGACGCGCGCCGCATGGCAGCAGCAAGGTCCGCTACGGAAGTGTAGTTGGTGGTGTTGGAGCCGATCCGGCCAGGGAGGCGGGTGGTGACCTCCTGCAGCAGCCACTCATTGCCGTCTGGATCCTTGAAGGTTGCGTAAGAGGAATAGCTCTGCCGTTCTGGATGCCTGCCGCTGACCGCTGGTTTGCCTGGACCGGCGCGGTGGAACACTTCGCTCACCTCGACGCCGTGGCCAATGAGTTCGGCGCGCGCCGCCTCAATGTCCGACACGACGAGGAAAAAGCCCGCTCGCGGAGCCAGGCGCGGCCGGTGTAATGCCGGTGCCGAAATGGATCGAGGCCGGCGAGCCCGGAGGCGTGAACTGCATCGCCCGGAATGTGTCGCCGACGACGAAATCACCGTCGAGCCTCCAGCCCAAGCCTTCGTAGAACTGCTTCGAGCGTGCGACGTCCGAAACGGGGAGCACAATGGCCTCGAGCTTCATGTCGAGGGGGCGGGATTTCCTGGCTTCGCCTTCGGTTTTGCTGTGCTGCTGGGCAATGTTCATGTTAGCCTCCATTGGCTTGGTTTGCTTGAGAATGCATTGTTATGCCGCTTCGGCGGCGCGGTAGCGCGCCGGCGACTTGTTCAGCGACAGACTCGGGATAAGTTTCTGGCGTGCCGCCTCGTAGGCGCTCCAATCCGCCGCACATGGCAGCAACGGGATGGTTACCAGCTCGCCCTGATCGAAGCCGGCAAGCGCGGCACTGGGGTTGGCCAAGGCGGAAAAGATGCAAAGCCCGAATGCCAGCACGGTCGCCAACTTGTGGAGCTTCATGGCTGAATCTCCTTGCCCGGCGAGTGGAACGTCACCGTTTTCTTGGTGAAGACGTTACCTTCGGCGTCCACCACCTCGACTAGGAGCTTGTGCTGACCGCGCGGCATGCCCACCAGGATGATGGTGTCGCTTTGACCGTAATCCGCCCACGCCCAGGGCAGGTCGTCGACGGTGAGGTGCAGATGCCCGACCCGCGGAGACACGTTGCGCGCGGCCGGCCCACCGACAGGCAGGATGCGCAGGTTCTCCACCCGGTACGGGATGAACACCACCCCCCCAGCCAACGGACCCGGAAGCGGCGGCTCCACGATCAGCTTTGGCGCGGGCTCGTTGTCGATGGGCACGACCGTGCTCTGGGCGAACGCACCCGTGGCGAACACGGTGCAAGCCGCGAGTGCGGTGAGCGTCTGGATGAGAAGGTTCATTGCATTCTCTCCTTTTGGAGATGCGCTGGGGGTTAATCGCCAGAGGGTGACGCGCACGTCCGGCGCGCCATCCCCGCTCAACACTTCACGCCGTCCGCAACGTCTTGAACGATGCGCGCACGTCGTCGGTGAAGTACTTCGGCTGTTCCCATGCCGCGAAGTGGCAGCCCTTGGGCGGGCGGCCGTAATGCAGGAGCTTCGGGAATGCGCGCTCGGTCCAACTCTTCGGCGCCGTGTAGATCTCGCTGGGGTTCGCGCTCACGCCGACGGGAATGGTGATGCCTTTGGCGTCGAAGAAGCCCGCCTTCGCCGTTTGCCGGTGTTCCCAATAGAGCCGGGCCGACGAGATGGCCGTGTTGGTCAGCCAATAGAGCGTGATGTTGTCGAGGATGTCGTCGCGGGTAAGGCCCTCCGGCTCTCCATCGAAGGAGCGGGCTATCAGGGCATAACTGTCCGCATCGTGATCGAGAATCCATGACGCCAGGCCGGCGGGTGAATCGACGAGCCCGTAAAGCGTCTGCGGACGCAGCGCCATCTCGTTGGCATAGCCCAGGCCGAACTTGTAGAAGAAGGCGACCTGCTCGTAGGCGCGCTTTTCGTCGGGCCCGAGATCGGCGGGAGGCGGACTGCCGGCGGCAAGCGCCTTCACAATCTCGGGCGGAATGGTCGCTGGCATGTTGGTGTGGATGGCGATCAGCTCGGGAGGCGCCATCAGAGCCATCTGTTCGGTGATGAGAGCCCCCCAGTCGCCGCCCTGCGCGACGTACCGGTCGTAACCGAGGCGCTTCATCAGCACGGTCCACGCTTTCGCGATGCGAATCGGATCCCAACCGGGCTCAGTCGGCTTGCCGGAAAAGCCGTAGCCTGGCATCGACGGGATCACCACGTCGAATGCATCGGCCGCGGTTCCACCATGCGCCGTGGGGTTCGTGAGCGGATCGATGACCTTCAGCAGCTCGATGACCGAACCGGGCCAGCCGTGCGTGATGATGACCGGCAGCGCACCCTGATGGCTTGATTTCACGTGGATGAAGTGGATGTCCAGCCCGTCGATCTCGGTGACGAAATGCGGCAACGACTTCAGGCGTGCCTCGCACTTGCTCCAATCATATTCCGTTCCCCAGTACTGAATGAGCTTCTGCATCGTCGCGAGTTGCACGCCTTGTGTGTCGCCTGCCGCCAACGTCGCCGAAGTCCGCCGAGAAGCTGCTTCGGTCACCAGCTCCCGCTCGGGCCAGCGCGTGGCGACGATACGGCGGCGTAGCTCGTTGATCTCCTCCTGCGGGAAGCTGACGGTGAAGGGGCGGATTGAATTGGCTTCGGCCGCGACCGCCGGCTGAGACGATGTGAAATTGAACGCGGCAGCGCCTGCCGAAGTGGCAAGCAATACGGTGGCCGATGTGGTAAGAAAGTCGCGCCGATTTGGCGCCGGGGATGCCGTGGACATGATCAGTCTCCTTCGTTGCGCGATGCCACTACAGTGGTTGAACACTTTAGTTGTGCTCTCACTCCAGTGCGCGCTCCATCGGACGTAGGTTGGTCGTGACCGCATTTTCGTTTATGGCGGTCATACCTAGGTTTATGGGCCCCGACGGGCCTTAGCGTCCCTCGGTTGAACGGATGCGCTTCGACTATTGGACTTTAGGGTCTGCTGAGCCTGATCGCGCCCAGCGATCAGCGAGGCGCTAGTCGCTCTCACCGGCATTGTTTTTCAATGCAACGTCGAGGCAGCGAGACAGCGTGTCGCCGTCTAAAGGCTTGCTCAAAAAGCAGACGGCGCCTCGAACCAACGCTTGAGCGTGCGCCTTTTCATCGAGAAAGGCCGTGATGAAAATGATGGGCGTGTTATGTCCACGCGTGCGCAAGATATCGTGCAACTCGATTCCGCTCATCTCCGGCATCTGGATGTCTGAAATCAGACACGAGGTTTGAGCCAGTTGTTCCGAATGCAAGAACGCACGTGCGGATGGGAAAGCGTGGGCGACAAACCCAAGCGACCGTACAAGACTCGCAGTTCCGCTTCGAACGGATTCGTCGTCGTCGACGATTGATATAACGGGGGTGTCTGGCAAGCGATTGGCCCATCTATGCGCACCGACAATGGTACGAGTCGGCTGCGTTCGAAAGTCATACATAGATATGAGGCTACGAGGACATTTCCCGGCCGATACCGAGTGCTTCGGCCATTTTGACCAGGTCCGCGAGCGATTTCGCACGCATCTTCTTCATCGCGTGGCCGCGATGAATCTTAACCGTAATCTCGCTGAGGCCGATGTGAGCGGCGATCTGTTTGTTCATTAAGCCGGTAGCGACGAGCCCCATCACCTCCTGTTCGCGCGAAGTCAGGCTGTCGAACAGGCCCTTTAAGTCGAGCCGTGCGCGATCGGCATCCAGCCTGGCCCGGTCGCGGGTGATCGCAGCAGTGACGGCATCCAACATATCCTGGTCGCGAAACGGCTTGGTGATGAAGTCGACAGCGCCGGCTTTCATAGCCCGTACGGACATGGGGATATCGCCGTGTGCAGTGATGAAGATGATGGGAATATGGACATCGGCCTTGGTCAACTCGGCATGGAGCTCGAAGCCGCTCAACCCCGGTAGCCGAACATCGAGAACCAGGCAGCTCGGGATCGGAGGCAGCTTGCTTTGCATGAGTTCGTTCGCCGAACGGAATAGTTCGGCGCGCAAACCGACCGAGCGGAATAACAGGCCGAGCGAGTCGCGGATTCCGACGTCGTCATCGATCACATAGACAGCAGGCTCGACCTCTGTCGTCGGCTGCGAACTGTTCGGTGCGACTTTGATCACAGACGGATCCTCCTCATGCGGAGACAGAGCGAATTGCGCTAAAATGAAATATAGCACCCCGGGGCGTGTTCGGGGCCGCCCACAACCGACCATCGTGGGCTTCGACGATCGATCTGCAAATCGACAGGCCCATCCCCATACCGTCGGGCTTTGTCGTGAAGAGCGGGTTGAATATTCGATCCACGTCTTGCGAACCAATTCCTGTTCCAGTGTCCGCAACCGAAACCGTTACGTGGCCATCGTCATGCAACTTGGATTTCACGGACAGCACCCGCGCCCCGCCGACCGCAGCCATGGAATCGATGGCGTTCGTGATCAGGTTTACAAGCAACTGCTGTAGCTGGATTCGATCGCCTGTTACCCGCGGCAGGCGTTCATCCAGCTCGGCTTCGACCATTATCCGGTGTTTCGCCAGACCCTCTCGCACCAGGGCGAGTGTTTCCCCGATAAGGCTGTTGAGGTCGAGCGGAGCTCGCTTGCGGTCTTCTTTCTTGAAGATCGTTCTAATTCCGTCGATCACCGCTGCCGCGCGATGACCACCGGCGATAATCTGCTTGAATGCCTCCTTTGCTTCCTCCAGATCGGGCATCGAGCGACCGAGAAAGCGCAGGCCGGCATCGGCGCTCGTTATCATGCCAGATAGAGGTTGTTTGACTTCATGCGCAACCGTGGCTGCGACTGCCTCGCCGGTTACCAGTCGCGCCTCGCGCTCGTGACGCTGGCCACGGACCGCTCCGAGAAGCCGCGTATAAAGGGTCGTTATTTCGTGAAGCAGAACCATAAGGACGAGACCGCTGGACAGAACTCCGAAGACGCGCACGGTATACCAGCCGAGGCTGAAGCGAGCCGGATCGGGGTAATAGCTTAAAGGCATCTCTATCGTGAATAAGAGCATCACGACCATCAGCCAAAGATCGAGCATTGAGTGTCGCCGGATCCAGAGCACGATCATGGCGGCGATACTTAGCAACGCGACGGGCGCGCCTACATAGGGCCACACCGGGCTGAGGCGAGTGGAATCAAGGGTCACGCTCGGCAATAACGCTTCGCCCGCAATGAAAAGAAATGACGCTAAAGAGACCACAACTGCGGTCAGGGCGACACTGAGGGTAATCTCCGCACGCACGGTACCCTGCCAAAATCGTTTGCTGGGGTTCGAGCCCTTTGAGAGGGCATAGCCTACGACAAATAGGGGAAAGCCAGCGTGCTGGAAGAAGTAGATCCATGACGTACTCTGCATGCCGCCCACCAGGCCGCCCTTTGGCGTGAACAGACCTGGAAACGCCAGGACAAACGGGATTAGCATGAGCGCAGTAAAGAGATATCCGCTTGCGATCAGGAGCGTGGCACGTGAGCGCAGGATGGAAAACTGAGTGTACAGGAGGATTGCGGTGATCGAATCGTTCACGAACATCGCTGTCGCGTAGGCCGGGACGAAGGCGTCGACCCGGCTCAGATGGATGCCCGAGAACGGACCAACAGTGATCAACACGTAGACGGCCAACAGGCCAAGCACAAAAGCAAGAGCGAGCTGCTTTTGCGCCCGACTTGGCGGCAAGCTCGAGAGGACGAAAAAATCGTCCTCCGGGACTGTCACGGCTGTTCTCTCCATAAAATACTCATCGCAGCTACTGCAGCGCGCGACACGAAAGTCATGACGCTTGGAGTGTTGTAAAGCTATTTTGCCTGAACTCGCCGCCACTCTACCACGCGGGCCGCCCGGCAACAACGAACCAGGAAGGCGGCGCCAGCGGTGATCGAACTTTCCGGCCAACGACCCGATCTCGAACGTGCGTCTTCCCCGATCGGCGATAGGCCGTGGCCCGTCACGTGCCAATGTCCGCATCGGGCCGATGAAGGAACCCGCTGCGCGGGAGGGCGTATGCGGTTGAGGGTCCAGGTCCAGGCTGGAGTTGGCGCCTGAATTGAACGTCGTCTGGCAAAGGCAGAGCATGACGAGCTTCAACAAGGAGCCTGACCATGCAGTGCCCCCCATCTCGACACGCCCGTCCGCGGCGGAAAACAGACGTGCTCGCCGTGTTCAGGGCGCTGCTGTTCCGAGCGCTGCGGCTAGTACGTCGGCCAGGCCGCGGCCGGCGCTGCCGTCCTCATCAAGGCGCGGATTGTAGATGGTGATCTCGATACCGACTGCCTTGCCGCTCGCCAAGGCAACCCGAAGCGCGGTTCCTAACTCATCCCATGACAACCCGCCCGGCACACGGAAATCGACAGCCGGCATGAGGACGTCGTCGAGGCAATCGGCGTCGAGATGGATGAAGAAGCCGTGCAATTCCTCTCGCGTCAGGTGGTCGACCGCTTCGCGCGCGGCGGCCTCGATGCCCATCGCGCGCACGGCGGGAAGGTCAATCGCCTTGAGCTCCTTGGGAAGCGGCTGGCTTCCGAACTCCTCCTGATCCTTATGATCGCGATATGCGAAGGCGACGGCGTCTTCGGGACGGACCAAAGGACCGCGACCTTCGATATCAGTCAGGAGCGATGGGCCGCGGCCGGTGACCAAGGCAAGATCCATCGAGGCGCCCTCACCATTGGGTTCCGCCTCGGGCTGAAAGAAATCAGCGTTGCCGTCGATGAAGAACAGGCCGTAGCGGCCGCGCCGTCGAAAGGCGAGCATCGAGCCCATTAGGATCGTGCAATCGCCGCCCAGCACAACCGGAAATCTACCCGCGTCAAGCACCGCTTCCACCGCGTCGGCGAGCTTGGGCGACCACGCCGCGATTGCCCTGGCATTTAGGATACCGGTCTCGGGATCGGGCATAGGGTCCTTCGGAGGGACGGCCAGCCGCTCGGCGCGGTGCGAATGGATGCGCTCCGCAAGACCGAGATCCATTAGTCGGTCGGGCAAGTGCTCCACACCTTCGGTCGCCAAGCCCAGCGTGGAGGGGGCTTCGAGAATTGCATAGGGAAGGGTCGGCATGCGCGCCTCCGTGAGCGAGTCATTTTGCGGAGTAGGTCACGGCCTCGATCTTGTGACCGTCCGGATCGCGGACGAACGCTCCATAATAGTTCGCATCATAGTTCGGCCGCAGGCCCGGAGCGCCATCGTCGCTGCCGCCATATTTTAGTGCTGCTGCGTAAAATTGATTGACCATCGAACGGTCCTCGACAGCAAAGGCGATATGAGTGCCATTGCCCACGGTCGCTGGTTTTCCATCAATCGGAACCTGGACGCTGAAATGAAACGTACCACTGCCGTAACCAAGTCCACCCTCGTCCTCGGCCATCGGCACAATTCCGACGATGGGTAAAACGGCGTCGTAGAAGCGCTTCAAGCGCGCAACATCATTCGTCCCAACCGAGACATGGTGGATCACGACTACCTCCGCTAGCCTTGTGCCCCTAACGGCAGCTTTTGGTCATTGTTCCCTCAAACCGTTGTTTGCAATCACCTCGCGTGTCATTTCCTGCCCGGAACCGATCCCTGGCAGGACAAACCTCTGAAACGGAGCCAGTCGGTTCAAGCCGCCGTCGGGTTGATCACGTTCATATCGATTTCGGTCAGCTCAACGCGGCGCTCGAAAGCTATGCCCGCCTCGTCGAAGAGGTGGCAATCTGCGGCATTGATGCCGGTCGCGACCGGCGCGTCCGCACGGATGCCAACGCTGCCCGGCAGCATGGCGCAGAAATTCTCGGACTCTCCGTTGAGCGAGGCGTAAGCGACCGTATTTGCCCCGAGGCGCTCGATGACTGTCGGGGTCACGGTAAAGACGATATCGCCGCCGCCAAGCTGGATATGCTCCGGCCGGATGCCGAGCGTTAAAGCCTTGCCGGCCATGCCGTCGCGCGGCGTCACCGGCAGAACGGCTGTCTGGCCTTGATAATCCACCTCGACGCCATTGGCGCTGACGCCCTTGCAGATTACGGGCGGAAATTCATTTTCGGATTGCCGATGAAGCCGGCGACAAACTGGTTTGCGGGCTTGTGATAAAGCTCCAGCGGCGCGCCCGTCTGGGAGATGTCACCGGAATCCAGCACGACGATACGGTCGGCCATGGTCATCGCCTCGACCTGGTCGTGCGTCACATAGATCATCGTCGCCTTCAACTGCCTGTGCAGCTTGGCAAGCTCGATACGCATGTCGGCGCGAAGTGCTGCGTCGAGGTTGGACAGCGGCTCATCGAACAGGAATATCTTTGGCTCGCGCACGATGGCGCGGCCGATCGCGACGCGCTGGCGCTGGCCGCCGGACAGCATGCCGGGTTTCTGCTGCAGCCGCTGTTCGAGGTGAAGGATGCGCGCCGCGTTCTCCACCTTGGCCTTGAGCTTTTCCTCTTCCATCCTTTCGACCCGAAGCGGGAAGGCGATGTTCTCGAAAACAGTCATGTGTGGATAAAGCGCGTAGGACTGGAACACCATGGCGATGCCGCGCTTGACCGGCGGCAGATCGTTGACCCTGACGCCATTAATGACGATGTCGCCGGCGGTCGTCGCGTCGAGACCTGCGATCATGCGCAAGAGCGTGGACTTGCCGCAGCCCGACGGTCCGACGAAAACGACGAACTCGCCGTTCCGCACCTCGAGCTGCACGCCCTTCAGAACTTCGTAATCGCCATAGAATTTCTGAACTTTGTTGAGAAGGAGTTGTCCCAAAAATCTATCTCCACCGGCAGCCTTGGTCGCGCGTTCATCGTCAGGGAAGGGATCGCGGATGTCACATCCCGCGATCCCAGAGAGCTCGAGGGGTTTATTTGAAGGCTTCGATTTCGCCCGCCGCCTTCTTGAGCGCGGCTTCCGGTTCGGCCTTGCCCGTCACGACGGATTGGATCATCTCGATCATCGAGTTCTGGAAGCCTTTATAGTCGGTGAAGAGCGGCTCCGGGCCGCCGTAGCTGATGCCTTCGATCAAAGGCTTCCAGTGCGGATCCTTGGCGACGAATTCATCGACCTTGGGCGACGGACGCAGCGGTGTGAGGCCGGCGCCGCCCTGCAGTTCATATTCGGACTGCACATCCGGCGACGTGATGAACTTGGCAAATTCCGTCGCCTTGTCCTCTACACCCGAGCCCTTGAAGATCGCCAAGCTGTCGGTGATCAGCAGCGTGCCGGGACCCTTGGCGTCGGGGCCGAGCGGCAGCGTGGTAATGCCCCAGCTGATCTTCGTCGCCTTCAGGCGGTCGGCTGCACCCGAGCCGGCCTGGATCATCGCCACCTTGCCGTCGAGGAAGATGGCGCGGACTTCGTTCTGCTCGTAGGCCGTCGGGCCTTCTTCGGAGTAGGGGACGATATCCTTGTAGGCCTTCAGCGCGGCGAGAATCTGCGGGCTGTCGAGCGTAACTTTACCGTCCGCATCGATCACCGTGCCGTTGTTGGTGTAAACCCAATGCATGAACTGGTGCATCGTGTTGTCGAAGGTCTTGGCGGAGAGACCGAAGCCCGGAATGCCGGTCTTTTCCTTGATGGTCTTCGCCATCTCGATTTCTTCAGCCCAAGTCTTCGGCGGCGTCTCGGGATCGAGGCCGGCCTGCTTGAAAAGATCTTTGTTCCAGTAAAGCGCCTTGGTGGAGAAAGCGATCGGAACGCCCCACTGCGTGCCCTCGAAGGTCACAGTGTTGACGATGTTCGGATAGTAGGTCTTCTTCTCGTCGTCCGTCATCGGCACCGGAACGATCAGGTCGTTCTGCGCAAATTCCTTCAGCGTGCGCGAGCCGACATAGGCCATCGCCACCGGCGTGCCGGCGGCAGCAAGCGTCGTTGCCTTGTCCTGGCACTGCGCCCATCCGACGACCTCGGGGGCGACCTTCCAGCCCGCGTTCTTTTCTTCCCATTGCTTGATGTATTTGGTGTGGACCGGGTCGATCGTGTCGCCGCAATAGATCCAGCTGATTTCCTTGTCGGCGGCCTGGGCAGTGACGGCGGTCAGTGCCGTCGAACCGAGCAGGGCGAGCGCCATAAGGCCTGTCTTGATTGATATGCTCACGTCGTGACTCCCATTCTTGTGTTAGCTGTTCACTCGTTTTTTGGTCTTATTGTTTCACCGCACCGGCGGTCAGCCCGCCGACAAGGTAGCGCTGAAGGAAGAAGATGACGACCATCGCCGGCGCGATACCGACGAAGGAAGCCGCCATCAGTTCGTTCCAGATGACCTCCTGCTTGCCGAAGTAAGCAAAGAGCCCCACCGGCAAGGGCATGTATTCGGTCTTCGAGTTGAACGTCAGCGCGAAGATGAATTGCTGGGCGTAAGCGCCGATGAAGGTGGTGATGGCGACGACGATAATCCCCGGCATCGCAATGGGCAGGATGACCCGGCGCAGCGTGTAGAAATGGCTGGCGCCATCCATGTAGGCCGCTTCGTTGAGTTCCTGCGGGATACGGATCATGTAGGTACGCAGCAGCCAGATCGCCGAGGGGATCAGGAAGGCGACGCCCGGCACGATCATGGCGAGATAGGTGTTGAGCACGCCGATGCTGCGCATCAGCCGGAAGAGCGGGATCAACAGCACGGCACCGGAAAACATGTTCACCGTCAGGAAGGCACCGAGCAGGATGCCCATGCCCCTGAATTCGAACTTCGCAAAGGCATAAGCCGCTGGAATGACGAGGCAGAGCACGATCAGCGTGACGATGATCGAGATGAAGAACGAGTTGAAGATATAGCGCCCGAAGCCCGGCACGCTGATCCACATCGTCCGGTAGGCTTCAAACGAGCCGTTCTCCGGCCAGAAGCGATAGGGCGAGGAGAAGAGTTGGCTGAGCGGCTTCAGCGAAACCAGGAAACCTTCGACGAAGGGCGACAGCACGAAGAAAAGAAACAGCGCGATGCCGCAATAGATCAGGATGATTTCCCACCAGCGGTAACGGTCGATCATGGCTGCGTTGCTCATGCGCGCTTCTCCGGATTGAGGCGGCGGGTGACGCGGAAATAGGCGAAGCAGAAGAGCGACAGGAAGATGCAGATCAAAACGGCGCGCGCTGCACCTTCACCGTATTTCTTCGAGCCGATCGCGGTCTGATAGGTATCGATGATCATCGTCGTCGTCTCGCCGCTCGGTCCGCCCTGCGTCAGGATCCAGATGATGTCGAACGAGTTGAAGGTGGCGATCAGCGAGAGCATCGACATGGTGATGATCGCCGGAACCATCAGCGGCAGCGTGATGCGGCGGAAGCGGTACCAGCGGCCGGCGCCGTCGGTCCAGGCGGCCTCGTAGAGATCCTTCGGAATGGATTGGATCGCTGCCAGGAAGTAGATCGTCACCAGTGGCACGCCGATCCAAACGTCGGTGATGATCGTTGCCCAGAAGGCGGTACTTCCGTAGGCAAGGAAGGCGACCGGTCCGTCGACGAGACCGAAGCGCTGCAACAGGCCCGATATCATCCCGAACTGGCCATTATACATCCAGCCCCACATGAAGATGCCGATCGCCATCGGCACGATCCACGGCGGCATGGTCAAAAGCCGGAACAGCGAGCGGCCGGGGACCGCGGCATTCAGCATGCATGCGCCGAATGTGCCGATAACCATTTTCAGGGCAACGGAGAAGAAGGTCCAGACGAAGGTGCGGATGATCACTTCCGCAAACCGCTCGTTGAAGATCTTCTCGTAATTAGCCCAGCCGACCCAGTTGGTGGTCTTCCTGAGCGACGCGTCGGTGAAAGAGAGAATGAACGTATCGACCAGCGGATAGGCGACGATCGCTAGAACATAGAGCACAGCCGGAAGAAGAAGGATGCAAGCGAAGATGAAGGTGCTTCTTTGAACACTCATCTTGCCGCCCTCCTCAAGCCGCTCTCGCGTGAAGGGCTTCGTCGAAGCGGTCCCAGACGGGTCTGAGGTCGACGACTGTTTTCTTCATCCTCGCTTCGTCCATCGCCAAGGCGAGGATGCCGGCTTCGAGCGCGTTCAGCGTGGAAACAGGAAGTTCGAGCCCGGTGCGTACGCTTTCAAGCAGGTCGCTCGCCATCTGTTCATCGGCGCCGTAGTGCTGGGAGAGCTCGGTGGCGGCATATTTGTTTTCGACCACCTTATTGCCGGTCAGCTGTTCGTGAACGTCGAGATAGCCGCGGACGAAATCGCCTTCGGCCATGCCGCGCGAACCCATGATGGCGAAACGGCGGAACTGGTCGGGCACGTTGAGATTGGTGTGAAAGTTCATGCCGACGCCATTGGCATATTCGACGATCGCCACCTGATAGTCGATGATATCGGCATCGCTGTCGAAGACCTTGTCCGATCCCATCCATCCGCTCGGCTTGCGGTGGAAAAGCTCGAGGTCGTTGATGCCCTCACGTGCCGGGTCGTTGGCCGGAATGAAGCTCTTGCGGCCGCCGAAACTTGCGACGCGTTCCGGCCGTGCGCCTGCGACGCCATTGTAAAGATCGAGGTCGTGGCAGCATTTCTCCAGCATGAAGCTGCCGGAATAGCGCTCATAGCGGCGCCAGTCGCGCATGAAGAAGGCGCCGTGATAAGGCTCGATATGTTCGGAAGCCTCGATCGACACGATCTGACCAAGCTTGCCCTCGGCCTGGATGGCGCGGAGATCCTTGTAAAGAGGAGAATAGCGCAGCACGAGACCGACCATCAGTCGCTCATGGCCGAATTTTGCCATCAGATGCGCAAGTTCGATGCTTTCGGCGATCGTCGTGACGATCGGCTTTTCGCAGAAGACCTTGAGACCGGCTTGAAGCCCGAGCCTGATATGGTCGAGATGCAGGTGATTGGGAGAGCCGATCATCAACAGATCGAGCTTTTCGGAGGCGAGGAGCTCTTCCGGCGAACCATAGGCCTTGCCGACTGAAATACCCTTTTCCGTCAATCCGGGAAGTCCGGCGGGTTCCGGATCCACATAGCCGACAATGTCGAAGCTGCTATCGATTGCCTTGAAAACATAGCCGAGATAGCCGAGCCGGAATCCTAGCCCGATGATTCCCACTTTCATGCCGATCAGGTTCCCATTTAGTAATTTATTTTCTTTAAGTTGGGACAAAAATCGGGAGGCGTCAATAGAAAACGGGCATGGAAGCGCGAGCATGAAATTAATTTTCATAGATCGATAGCCGGCGGCCGATTGCTGCCTGCAACCGACCGGATGCCGATTGCCAAAGGGAAGAGGGCGCATCTCTTGACGCCGAGGCAGCGAATTCAGCGACTGTTGGCGCAGCCGACGATCGGTCCGGCAAGCACACGCGGGACTCGCGAAATGTTGAAAAGACTCGTGAGTTTACGTGTGTAGGATGATGCGAGACCCGAAGGCACGGAGGAGCCATCATGACCCGTATGACAGCCAAGGATTTCCCTCAGGAACTTCTCGAACTCTACGATTACTACGCGCACGGGAAAATTACCAAACGCGAGTTTCTCGACCGGGCCGGCAAATTCGCTGTCGGCGGGCTTACGGCAGCCGCCATTCTTTCATCGCTGAGCCCCGACTATGCGCTGGCGACCCAAGTCGAGTTCACCGATCCCGATATATCGGCCGAATACATCACCTATCCCTCGCCAAAGGGAAATGGCGATGTCCGCGGCTATCTCGTCCGTCCCAAAAACGCGACCGGCAAAGTTGCGGCTGTGGTGGTCGTGCACGAGAACAGAGGTCTGAACCCCTATATCGAAGATGTGGCGCGGCGCGTGGCAAAGGCGGGGTTCATCGCTCTTGCGCCGGATGGCCTTACCTCGGTCGGAGGCTATCCCGGCAACGACGAAAAGGGACGCGAACTCCAGCAGAAAGTCGACCCGGAAAAGCTGATGAACGACTTCTTCGCGGCGGTCGAATTTTTGATGAACAACGATCTCACCACAGGCAAGGTCGGCATCACCGGCTTCTGCTATGGCGGCGGCGTCGCCAACGCTGCGGCGGTGGCCTATCCGGAGCTTGCCGCAGCCGTGCCGTTCTACGGCCGGCAGCCGCGCGCCGAAGACGTGCCGAAGATCAAGGCGCCATTGCTTCTCCACTATGCCGGTCTGGACAAGGGGATCAACGAAGGCTGGCCGGCCTATGAAGCTGCCCTGAAGTCCGCCGGAAAAACATTCGAGGCCTACATCTATCCCGACGTCAATCACGGCTTTCACAATGATTCCACGCCCCGCTACGACGAAGCGGCAGCCAAGCTCGCCTGGCAGCGGACGGTCGACTGGTTTACGAAATACCTCGCCTGAGAAGGCCGGACTTGAACGAGCTGCGGCGGGGAGCCATTTCCGCCGCTTTTCCGTCCCGCGGCTTGTCAAGGCGACTGACGGTCCGCGATCAGGCTCCAGAAGGGATCGTCGCCGGACAGGTTTTCAACATCGGCAAGCCCGCGAAGCTGCAGGAAAGAGGCGCCGGACACATTCCGATTTCCCCAGCGCAAGCAGTCCATGAATTTGACTTCACGTTCATGAACGCTCATCGGCGCTTCAAGCGATCCCTTCGCATGCAAGCGAGACTTGTTCAAAATGCGCCCGTCGCGCATCGTGACCGTGACGACATGCGGGAGGCGCTCCACGCCTTTTTCCTCATCAGCCGAATAGGACTGCATTTCGATGCGCGGCATGAATTCCCGGATTTCCGCTCGCCCAATCTCCTGCCGTGTAAAGTCCGAAAGGCTAAGGGAGCCTTTGAGCAAAGCTGTCGCCAGGCAATATTGCATTGAGAAGCGGGCCTGCATCTCGTCGGCAGGCTCGGGATAAGCGAGGTTGCGGGCAGCGGATATGCCGACTTTCGTCTCGATCGTGACAATGTCGTCCGCCAAAAGCCCATGCTCCTGCCTCAGATCCAGAAGCGCATCGATCGCGCGATGGGTCGAGGCGCAGCAGGGATGGCGCTTGGTCACCACGCCCCGGCTTTCGATGATATGGTCCTCGTCGAATGTCAGGTCTTCCCAGCCCTTGGCATCATCGCCCCCGAAAAGATCGAGGAAGCCTTGCGGCCGTTCGAGGATATCCGGCCGCCCGCTCATGCCCGCCAGCGCCATGCGCGCCGCGTCCACGGCATTGCGCGCGGCAATGCCGGCATGAAGCGGTTTGGCGGTCGTGCCGAATTGCCCTTTCGGGCCGCAGGCGAAGCTCGTCGCGAGGCTCATCGCCGCGACCAGGCTTTCTTCGTCGGCGCCGAGAAGCCGAGCCACGCCAGCCGCAGCCCCGATGCTGCCGACCGTCGCCGTTGCGTGCCAGCCCCTGTTGTAGTGAGAGGGATTGACGCCGAAGCCGATCGCCGCCTGCGCTTCCAGCCCAGCCAGATAGGCTTCGAGAAACCGTCTTCCGCTTGTCACCTTGCCGCGCGTCAGAACCGCCAGCAGCGCCGGCAGCAGTACCGCGGAAGCATGCGCCCTTGCCGGATGGAAATTGTCATCGAAATCGAGCGCATGAGCCGCCGTTGCGTTGATGAGCGCGGCGAAAGAGGGCGAAGCGGAGCCGCCGGTGACGAGCCGCGCTGCGCCGCCTCCGGCGATTTCCCCGTCGAAGGCGCGGGTGAGCGCGGCGACGCTTTCATCGCCGCTGCCTGCAATCATACAGCCGATGGTGTCCACCGCAGCATCTCTTGCCCGGTCCATGGCGAGGTCTGAGAACGTCGTTCGCGATAGGACCTGTTCTGCGATCTTCCGGAGAATGGTGGCCATTGACGAAAGTCTTTCCGTGAGTTTGGTTCTCAGCGGAAAATGTTCAACTTTCCGCAGCTCCGCAATCTTATGCGGTTTGCGGGTAGGGCTATCGACATTGGAGACAGAATGGCGCGAGACACGAGTGCGGCGATCAGCCTGAAGCATATCGAGGCCTATGACGCGATCGCCGCGACGGGCTCGACGATCGCCGCTTCCGTCGAGCTTGGGATCTCGCAATCGAACGCCAGTCGCTTGTTGCAGCAATTGGAAGACTATCTCGGCGTCCGGCTTTTCGACCGGGAAAAGAACCGGCTGCAACCGACCCGCGAGGGGCTGCAGCTCGGCCCGGAAATCCGTGCCATTTCCGACCGGCTGCGCGCCTTGAAAACGGCTGCGATGGAGCTCGAGAGCGGCCGATCGCGCGAGATCATGCTGCGGCTCGCCTTTCCCTCCAGTCTTTCCTCGACGCGCATTCCGAAGCTGCTGAAGAACTTTCTCGCCGCGAATGGTCCAATGCGCGTCGAAGTCGCATCCGGCAGCTATCTTGCAATTGAGCGGATGGTGGCCGACGGCGAGGCCGATCTCGGCTTCGCGCGTCTGCCGCTGATGAGCCCGGGGTTGAAACAGGAGAAGATCCTGTCGTCGCGGGTCATTTGCGCCCTGCACAACGATCATCCGAAAGCCGGCAGCCGCCAATTGTCGGTCGCCGACCTGAAGGGGCAGGATCTGATCGTGCTGAACAGGGAGCGACCCGTTCGCCATGAGCTTGAGGCGTTGTTCTACAAATCAGGAATCCGCCAACGCCCCTTGCTAGAAGCGCATTCGGTGGCGAGTGCCTGCGCGCTGGCCGCGCAGGGGCTCGGCATTGCGCTGGTCGGCGAGATCATCGCCCGCGAATACGCGACGCTGCCGCTGCAGTTCATTCCGCTCGAACCGGAACTGCCGGTTGCCTACGCGCTGATCAGCGGAGAGAAATTTCCGATGCCCAAGGCCGCCAGCCTCTTCCTTCATAGCATTTCGGACTGGTCATGATGACGGTGCCTGAACCGTCCCGGGGGATCGCAAACGCATGAATATCAAGCAACTGGAAGTCCTGCGCACGCTTCTGGCGACGGGGTCGACGATTGCCACGGCAAAGACGATGGGGCTCAGTCAGTCCGGCGTCAGCCGCCTTCTCCAGCAGCTCGAGGCGGACCTTTCGATGTCGCTTTTCGTGCGCGATAAAGGCCGTCTCATCCCCACCCCCGAGGCCCTGCTTCTTGCCCGCGATGCCGAGAACATCTTGCTGGCGGTCGATCGGATGTCGGGCCACGCGGAGGACTTAAGAAGCGGCGCCGCCGGCCCGGAGATCGTCCGCATCGGCCTGCCGAGCAGCATGTGGGAGCACTTCGCGCCGGCCATGCTGGCCGATTACATCAGCGATTTCCCCGGTGTGCGGATCGAAACCTTCTTCGAGACGACGACCGCGATCAACAAGCTCGTCGAGCAGAGGGTGATCGATTTCGGCTTTCTGCGCATGGAGGGCGAGAGCGGACCGGGCATCGAGGTCGAGCGCGTCGCCACCGGCGAAAGCGTCTGCGTCGTTCCGAAGGATCATCCTCTTGCGAAACTGGAGGAAATCACGGTCAGGAATTTGCGGGACGTGCCCCTCATTCTGATTGGCCGTCAACGGCCGAACCGCATGGCACTCGACCAGAGCTTCCGGCGGGCCGGCGTCAAGCAGATCGTCAAGATCGAGACGCATACCAACAGTTCGGCCTGCTCCTACGTCGCGCATGGCCTTGGGGTCACGATCATCAGCAGCTTCTATGCGAATCTCTATCGCCACCTGCCGGTGGTTCACCGTCCTTTCGTGCCACGCGCGACCCAGGAATTCGGATTGGCGAGGGCGGTTGGGACACCACTCTCGATTGCCGCCCACGCTCTGAGCGATGCCTTGAAGCGACAGATCCAGCTTTCGCAAAAAGATATTTGAAATCAAATTTTTAGCCTGAGCCTTTACGCCAACGCAGTCGCTTTGGTTGCGGTCGCATTCCGCATAGACTTATGACAGAATCGCATAATATTGCGGATATTTCTTCATTCGATCATAGTCCGTGGCAATGAAACCGATGGCGCCGGGCACTGTCCGTCGCCCATCGCGGGGAACAAAAATGCTGAAATTCGTTCTGAACCGCCTGTTGATGGCATTGCCGACGATCGTCCTCGTTTCGGTGACCGTCTTCACGCTGATCCGCTTCATACCCGGCGATCCGGCGGCGCTGATGCTGGGTGATATGGCCGAGCCGGAGCAGATCGCGGCGATGCGCTCGGAACTCGGCCTCGACAAATCGCTGCCGGAACAGTTCCTGATCTGGACCGCCAATGTTGTCCAGGGTGATTTCGGCCGCTCGATCGTCAATGACGAGGCGGTTCTGCCGCTCGTCGCATCACGATTTCTGGTCAGTGCCGAAATCGTCGTCGTCGCCGTGCTTCTGGCGAGCCTCATCGCCGTGCCGGCGGGTGTCATCGCCGCGTGGCGGCAGAACAGTCTGACGGACCTGGCGCTGGTCGGCACGGCCACGATCCTGCTGTCGATCCCGACATTCTGGCTCGGCCTCCTGCTTCTGCTTTTCTTCGGCTTGAAACTCAGCTGGCTACCGGTCCTCGGCTATGTCTCGATCGGCAGCAACCTCACCGGCGGCCTGCTCTACCTCGTGCTGCCGATCATGACCCTGGTTATTCACGAGATGGGTGTGTTGATCCGTATGGCACGCGCCTCGACGCTGGAAGTGCTGCGTCTCGACTATATCACCCACGCCCGGGCCAAAGGGCTTTCCGAGAGCGCCGTCCTCTGGCGGCACGCCTTCAAGAATGCCTTCGGCCCGACCTGGACAGTCATCGGTCTGATCCTCGGCAATCTGCTCGGCGGCATTGCCGTCATCGAGACGGTCTTCACCATTCCGGGGCTCGGGCGACTGATGGTCGACAGTATTTTTGCTCGCGACTACCCCGTGATCCAGGGTTGCCTGTTGTTCGTCTCGCTTTCCTATGTGCTGGTCAATTTGGTCATCGACCTGCTTTATCCCTTGTTCGATCCGCGGGTAGTCGCCGAATGAAAAACGTCACCTTCAACGGCTTCATCGGCAGCATTCTGATTGCCGCATTGCTGATCTCGGCTGCGATCGGCCTTTTCTGGACCCCCTATGATCCGATGAAGCTCGGCTTCACGGCGCGGCTGGCGGCGCCAAGCAGCGCCCACTGGCTCGGAACCGACGAATTCGGCCGCGATGTGCTCAGCCGCCTGATCGTCGGCGCCCGGGCGAGCGTCTGGATCGGCACCTTGACGGTCACATTCGCGACGGTCTGCGGCACGCTGATCGGTCTCGTCAGCGGTTACGCCCGCGGCTGGATCGATGCCGTCATCATGGCCGTCAACAATGCGCTTCTCGCCTTTCCAGGCATCCTTCTGGCGCTGGGATTGCTCGCCGTCTTCGGCGCCAATCAATATGGCATCATCTTCGCGCTGGGCATTGCCTATTCTCCATCCATGGCCCGCGTTGTCCGGGGCGCCGTCCTGTCGCTGCGCGAGCGGGAATTCATCGAGGCCTCCAAGGTGATGGGCAATGGCGAGCTCTACACCATGTTCCGCCATATCCTGCCCAATTGCATCGCGCCGATCACCGTGCTTGCGACCTCGATGTTCGGCTGGGCGATCCTTTCGGAAAGCGCGCTCAGCTTTCTCGGCCTCGGCGTTCCGCCACCGGCGCCGACCTGGGGCAACATGCTGGCTGCCGGCCGACCATTCATCGAGCAGGCGGTCTGGCTGGGTCTCTTCCCGGGCCTGGCGATCGCCCTGACGCTTCTCGGCATCAATCTTCTGGGCGACGCTCTTCGGGACAAGCTTGATCCGCGGATGAGGGGGCTGAAATGACCAATAGAACGCTTTTGAATGTCCGCAACCTGTCCCTTCAGGTCACCGGGACCGGGGTGCAGGTCGTCAAGGACGTCAGCTTCGACATCGCGCCGGGCGAGATCTTCGGCATCGTCGGGGAAAGCGGATCGGGCAAGACGCTGGCAACACGCGCCCTGATCTCGCTGCTGCCGGCACCCATCAAGGTGATCGGCGGCTCCGTTGCCTACAAGGGACGCGACGTGCTTTCCATGAACGGCGCGCAATTACGCCAATTGCGTGGTGCGGAAATCGGTGTCGTCTTCCAGGAGCCGATGACCTCGCTCAATCCCTCGATGACCGTCGGCCGCCAACTCGAAGAAGGCTTGCAGCTGCATACGAAACTTTCGAAGGAAGAACGGCGCAGCCGGATCCTCGACATGCTGAACCGGGTCGGGATCCGCGATCCCGCCGGGGCGCTCACGTCCTATCCGCATGAATTCTCAGGCGGCATGCGCCAGCGCATCATGCTGGCATCGGTGATGCTGCTGAAGCCGGCACTCTTGATCGCCGACGAGCCGACGACGGCGCTCGATGCCGTGATCCAGCGCGATGTCATGGAATTGATGGTGGAACTGACACAGGCGGAAGGCACCGCCGTGCTGCTGATCAGTCACGATCTGCCGATGGTTGCGCGCTACACGAACCGCATCGTCGTCATGGAAAAGGGCGTGATCGTCGAAGAAGGACGCACCGCCGATCTGCTCCATGCACCGCAGCGCGCCTATACGAAGAAACTGCTTTCCTCCCTGCCGTTCCGCGGAGAGACGCGCACGATCGACAAGACCAGGGCGCCGATGGTCTCGGCGCGGGATATCGTCGTCGACTATCCGGGCCGGCGGTCGCTGATGAAGAAGGCAACGCCGAAGCGGGCGCTGCATGGCGTCAGCATCGATATCCACGAGGGTGAAGTCGTGGCGCTGGTCGGCGGTTCGGGTTCCGGCAAGACCACGCTCGGGCGCACCATTGCCGGACTGGTCCGGGAGAGCGAAGGCGATATCCGGTTCAAGGGACGCAGCCGCGACGACGATTGGATGGATTATCGGCTGAATTGCCAGATGGTGTTTCAGGATCCTTATTCCTCGCTCGATCCGCGCATGACCATCCTCGCGCTCGTCGAAGAAGCGCTGCGGCTCGTTCCTGATCTCGACGCCATGGAAAAGCGCAAGCGCGCCCTGGAGACGCTGGAGGAAGTCGGGCTTGGGGCCGACTATGCCGAGCGCTACCCGCATGAGCTTTCGGGCGGCCAGCGGCAGCGCGTGGCGATTGCCCGCGCCATTGCGCGCCGGCCGAAGTTCCTGATCGCCGACGAACCGGTATCGGCACTTGACGTGACTGTCAGGGCGCAGGTGCTCGAACTCCTGTCCGATCTGCAAAAACGCTACGGCTTTTCCTGCCTGTTCATCAGCCATGATCTCGGCGTGGTCGAACAGGTGGCCGATCGCGTCGTCGTCATGCAGGACGGCCGGATCATCGAGGAGGGCGACCGCGATACGGTTTTCGACAGCCCAAAGGAGGCCTATACGCAAAGGCTTCTCTCGGCCATCCCCGCTCTGGACCACAATGCTCAGGGCGGCGTGATCCTCAAATGGCGCCTGGAGAACTGACATGACGACGATGATTGAATCCGGAAAGCTCGCGGAGCGATTGAACGCGATCTGCGATGCCCAGCCGTTCGTAACGCGCTTCATGGTGCGTGCACTTGGCAGCGGCGAAACGATCGGCAGGGGCGCGGACGAGGAAACCCCTTCTGCCAGCACCCGAAAGACCTCGATCATGATGGCGGCCCTGAAGGCCGCGCATGAAGGCCGCCTGGACCTCGACGAACCGATGACCTACGAAAAACGTTTCGCCGAGGAAGTGGCGAGCGGAATGTTCCGCTATCTGACGCCCGGTATCGTCATATCGCTGCGCGATGCCATCACCGGCATGATGGTGCTGAGCGACAATGTCTGCACCAAGATGGTCTTCGAAAGGCTGACGCTCGAAGAGGTTGACGGCTATTGCAAGTCGATCGGCATGACGGGCACCAACCATCGCTTCCTCATCCCTCCCTTGGCGCTGTCGCCCGATCATTCATTGAAGGCCGTCACCACGACGACGGCGCGGGATCAGGTCTATCTGTTGCAGACCATCCTGGATGCGCAGGATTCGCGGGAAGCCGCGGACCGGCTCGGCTGCTCGCAGGCGCTTTGCGCCTATGCACTTCAAACCCTGAAGAACCAGATCTTGCGTTATGCCATTCCCTCCAGGCTGCCCTTCGGTGTGCTCGTCGCCCACAAGGGCGGCACGGGAAAGCGCGGCCGCATGAATGCCGGGATCGTCTATCGTGACGGATCCCCCTTCTACATCATCGCCGCCTATACCGACGACGTGCCGCAGGAGATGCCGGACGGCACCCCCGGCTACACGGTCGCGCTTGAAACCATCGGCAGGCTTTCACGCGCCTGCTGGGATGAATTCCAATCCTATCGATCATAAAAAGAGGGTAGAACAATGCACAAGCTTCTTCTTGCAGGCACCATGTTGATGGCGATGACCGGCGTGGTTGACGCCCGCGACATCGTCGTGGCTCAAAGTTCCGATCTGCGCAGCAACAATCCGGGCGTCAATCGCGACGGCAATACCGATGGCGTCATCCTGCATATCGTCGAGGGGCTCGTCGGCTATGCCAACAACGGCGAGGTCAAGTCGCTGCTGGCAAAGAGCTTCGAAGTCTCGGCGGATGGGCTGACCTACAGCTTCAAACTGCGGGACGACGTCAAATTCCACAACGGCAAGACATTGACCGCCGATGACGTCGTGTGGAACTGGAACCGCTACCTCAAGCCCGAAACGAAATGGACCTGCCTTCCTGACTTCGACGGCAGCGGATCCGTGCATGTTACGGGGGTCAAGGCAGTCGATGCTTCGACCGTCACCATCACGCTGGAAAAGCCATCCGCAGTTTTCCTTGGCCTGATGTCGCGCCCCGAATGCGGTTACACCGGGATGATTTCGCCGGAATCGGTCGGCGCGGACGGAAGCTTCATCAAGCCGATCGGCACCGGTCCCTTCAAATGGGATAAATGGAAGAAGGGCGAGTATATCCATCTCGCCAAGTTCGATGATTATGTCTCGCCAGAGAATGACGGCAAGCCCGACGGCATGGTCGGCTCCAAACGCCCTCTCGTCGATGGCATCAAGTTCATGGTCATTCCCGATGCTTCGACCGTAAAGGCCGGCCTTCAGTCCGGGGTGCTCGATACCGCGGAGATTTCGCCGGACCTCATTCCCGAATTCAAGACTAGCGATACGATGCAGTTAATCGTGGCGCGCAACAACGGCAAAAACCTCTTCTACATCCAGACGCGCGACAAGGTTCTGAGCAATCCCGGCGTGCGCCGCGCCATGGCGATGGCGCTCGATCTCGACCAGCTCGTCGAGGCCGCCTCCAATGGCACCGGCGCAGCCAACGGTTCGATGGTTTCGCAAGACTCGCTCTATTTCGACGATGTCCAGAAGGAGCGTCTGCCCTACGACATCGAGGCCGCGAAGAAGGAGCTTGCGACCGCCGGCTATAAGGGCGAGCCGATTACCATCATCGCCAACAAGCGCAGCAACGTGCCAAGCTTCCCTGCCGCGGTGATGGCGCAGGCCATGATGCAGCAGGCAGGTCTCAATGTGCAGATCGAGGTGCTCGACTATGCGACGCAGGTCGATCGCCGCCGGTCCGGCAACTATCAGATCATCTCGCAATCGGTCGCGCCGCGGCTCGATCCGGCGCTGATGTACGGCTTCTATGTCGGCAACAAGGACAAGAACGCTTCCTTGATGTGGGATGACCCGAAGGCCGTCGAGTTGATGAAGGCCGCCTATGCGGAACCCGACCAGACGAAGCGTCAGGCGATTTTCGACGAGTTTCACACGCTGATGCTCAAGCAAATGCCGGGCATCTTCCTCTATGACATGGTGGATGTCTGGGGTGCCACCAAGAAGCTGAAGGGCC
>NZ_VSZV01000129.1:2191-6377 GCF_008919455.1 Rhizobium sp. PEPV16 | reverse complement strand
CGCACCGCTGCTGGCCTTCTGCCTGCTGGTGTTCATCGGCATGCAGTCCTTCAACTCGCTGCCGATCACCCGTTTTCCCAACATCGACGTACCGCTGGTTTCGATCAGCGTGACGCAGAGCGGCGCTTCGCCTGCCGAACTCGAAATGCAGGTGACGAAGGAGATCGAAGACGCAGTCGCCTCGATCACCGGCATCGACGAAATCCAGTCGACCGTGACCGACGGCAGTTCGCAGACCAACGTCATGTTCCGCATGGAAGTGCCGACCGAACAGGCCGTACAGGACACCAAGGACGCGATCGACCGCATCCGCAGCGATCTGCCGGCAAACGTCGAAGAACCTATTGTCTCCAAGGTCGATGTCGAAGGCCAGGCGATCCAGACCTTCGCCGTTTCCTCGCCCGCCATGTCGCTGGAGGAACTTTCCTGGTTCGTTGACGACACGATCAAGCGTTCGCTGCAGGGCCAAGCCGGCATCGGCCGCGTCGACCGCTACGGCGGCGCCGAGCGCGAAGTGCGCATCGAACTCACGCCCGACAAGCTCAACGCCTATGGCATCACCGCCGCAAGCGTGAACGAGCAGCTGCGCGGCACCAACATCGACCTCGGCTCCGGCCGCGGCCAGGTGGCCGGCAGCGAACAGGCGATCCGTGTTCTCGGTGACGCCCGCAACGTCGCCGACCTCGCCAACACGACGATCGGCCTGCCGAACGGCCGCTTCGTCAAACTATCCGATCTCGGCGTCATCAAGGACACCTATGAGGAGCCGAAATCCTTCTCGCGCTTCAACGATACCCCAGTCGTTACCTTTGGCGTCTTCCGCTCCAAGGGCGCCAGCGAGGTCAGTGTCGCCGAAACCGTGGCGCAGAACCTCGACAAGGTTCGGACCGAAAACCCGAATGTGAAGATCGAACTGATCGACGATTCGGTTTATTTCACCTACGGCAACTACGAAGCCGCCATTCATACGCTGCTCGAAGGCGCGCTGCTCGCCGTCATCGTCGTCTTCCTGTTCCTGAGGAACTGGCGCGCGACGCTGATTTCCGCGATCGCCCTTCCGCTGTCCGCGATCCCGACCTTCTGGATCATGGACTTGATGGGCTTCTCGCTGAACCTCGTCAGCTTCCTCGCTTTGACGCTCGCGACCGGCATCCTCGTCGACGATGCGATCGTCGAAATCGAAAACATCGCCCGCCACATCAAGATGGGCAAGACCCCCTATCGAGCGGCGATCGAGGCGGCTGATGAAATCGGCCTCGCCGTCATCGCCACTACCTTCACAATCATCGCCGTCTTCGTGCCGGTTTCCTTCATGCCGGGCATTCCGGGCCAATACTTCATCCAGTTCGGCTTGACCGTCGCCTTCTCCGTCTTCTTCTCGCTGATGGTGGCGCGCCTCATCACACCGATGATGGCCGCCTATCTGATGCGCCCCGAAGACGCGATGGAAGACCATCACGACAATGACGGCCTGCTGATGAAGGGCTATACCCGTCTCATACGTGGCACGACCGGACGCTGGTACACGCGTTATGCGACGCTGATTGTCGCGTTCGGCTTCCTGGTCGGCTCTGTTATGTTGCTGATGCAGGTTCCCGGCAGCTTCCTGCCGCCGGAAGACGCTTCACGCATCGTTCTCTCCGTCGAACTGCCGCCCAATGCACGGCTTGACGACACCGAGCAGACGACGGATGCGATCTACGACAGGGTCAAGGACATCAACGGTGTCGATAGCGTCTTCGTTCTCGGCGGCGCATCACCGAAGGGCGAACTCGAACTGCGCCGCGCGACCATCACGCTCGCCCTCGACAAGCTCGACCAATCGCTGATCAAGAAGATGGTCAACGACGTGCTCGGCCATATCCCGGTCGTTGGCCCGATGCTGCCGAAGGTGGAAGTCCACGGGCGCGAACGTCCGCAATGGAATATCGAAAAGGAAGTCTTCGCCAAGCTGCGCGACATTCCCGACGTCCATATCCTGAAGCTTAACGACCGCGGCGAACGCGACCTCTCCTTCAACTTCCTCTCCAAGAACGAGAAGGACCTGAACGACGCCGTCGGCATTCTGGAATCCAAGCTCCGCGCCGATCCGCTGCTTGCCAATGTCAGCGCCGACGGCGCCCTGCCCCGTCCCGAACTGCAGGTTCATCCGCGCAAGGATGAGGCTGCCCGCCTCGGCATCACGCCGCAGCAGATCTCCGAGACAATCCGCGTCGCCACCATCGGCGATGTCGATGCAGCCCTTGCCAAGATCTCGCTCGACGATCGCCAGATCCCGATCCGTGTCCAGACTTCACTCGACATGCGCCGCGATCTCGCGGCCATCCGGGCGCTGAAGGTCCAGACGGCCAGCGGCGGCACCGTTCCGCTCGCAAGCGTCGCCAATATCGACTATTCGGAAGGCGTAAGCTCGATCAAGCGCAACAACCGCAACCGCGTCGTCTCGATCGGCTCCGACCTGCCGCAGGGCGTGGCGCTCGACACGGCTTCGGCCCGCTTCCGCGAGATCGTCAATGGGGCCAACATCCCGGCCACGGTGCACCTTGCCGAAAGCGGCGACACCAAGGTGCAGACGGAGATGCAGCAGAGCTTCGTCAACGCCATGCTGATGGGCCTGCTGCTGGTGCTGACGGTGCTGATCCTGCTCTTCAAGGACGTGATCCAGCCCTTCACCATCCTGTTCTCGCTGCCGCTCGCCATTGGCGGCGTCGCAGCCGGCCTGCTCGTCACCAACAATCCGCTGTCGATGCCTGTCATGATCGGCATCCTGATGCTGATGGGTGTCGTCACCAAGAACGCAATCCTGCTCGTCGATTTCGCGATCGAGATGCGCCACCAGGGCATGCCTCGCGTCGAGGCCATGGTCGAAGCCGGCCGCAAGCGCGCCCGTCCGATCATCATGACCTCGATCGCCATGTCGGCGGGCATGCTGCCTTCTGCGCTCGGCGTCGGCGAAGGTGGCTCGTTCCGCGCGCCGATGGCGATCGCGGTGATCGGCGGCATCATCGTCTCGACCGTGCTCTCGCTCGTCGTCGTGCCCTCCTTCTTCCTGATCATGGACGATCTGTCCCGCCTGCTCGGATGGGCTTTCGGCCGCCTGGTCGGCAGGAAGGACAACGAGGAGCTGCCGCTATCGCGCGAGGATCTCACCCGCGTCACCCGGGAGAACCGCGGCGATATCGACTCGCTGGAGGAGCGCCTGACTGCGATCGAAAAACCGGAAAGCAAACGCAAGACCGCCAACGGCAACGACACCAACGTCCTGCGCCTACCGCCCTTCGCGGCGGAATAAGCAAAACCCAGGAAATGAACGGGCCGGGAGCGATCTCCCGGCCCGTTCATTTTGTAGTTCATTTCTTGGCGTTGACCGAAATCAATTCCGCCATCCTCTCCTTCCCGTATTTTACCCGGCAGCCATAAGGAATTGAAAGACCGGCCATATCAGGAGACCGGGAGATGAACAGAATGCTGACATTCAACGGCCATGAGGCCGCGGTCCTCGCCAAGGCTGACTTCATGGCCGGGCTCGACCACGACGAGGCTGAAGCCCTGCGCGCCTGCTCCACCATTCTCCTCTGCGACCCGCACGACGTTCTCTTCGAGGAGGGCGACAAGGCTGCCTATTTCTATTGCGTGCTCAGCGGTTATGTCAGGCTCTATCGCCACAACGGCGACGGCAGGCAGGCCGATATCCGCATCTGCGAGCCCAGCGACAGCTTCGCCGAATGCCTGATCCACGCCGACGAAACCTATAGCACCGGCGCGCAGGCGATGGATCATGCCGTACTGGCGTGCTTTCATATCGCCAAGGTCCGGCGGTTGCTGGACGAGCGGCCACGGATCGGCAAGGCGATCATGCGCAGCCTGTCGCTGCATCTGATCTCAACGATGGAATGCCTGGCAAGCGACCGCATGCAGACCGCGCCGCAGCGCGTGGCAAACTATCTGCTGACCCATTGCGTCGAGGACGGTGCGAGCGCTTCGCTGCGGCTGCCCTTTCCGAAAAATCTGCTTGCCCGCAAGCTCGGTCTCGCGCCGGAGGCGCTTTCGCGCGCCTTCTCGACGCTAAAGATGAAAGGTGTCACGGTGCGCGGCCGGGCGATCGCCATCAGCGACGTCAAAGTGCTGCGGCAGATCTGACCGTCAGAACACGATGCCGAAGGCTCTAAGCATGTCGCGCAAAACT